>JBGCES010001041.1:0-14385 GCA_045106545.1 Saprospiraceae bacterium | reverse complement strand
CGTAGTCTTTCAAAAAACCGATTTGATTGATGTAGAACGAACAACTACTTTTCAAGGGGATAGAGCTACTTTCGATTATACGTTGGATATTAGTTTGAAAGATCCGCCTCAAGAAAAGAATCAGTATCATCTCTTGCTACGGCAGCAGAAATTCGTAATGGCTGAGGGGGACGGACGCCCAACTGAAATGAATGCAGAACAACCACGTATCATTGCGATAGAACAAGCATCTGCCGATTTAGAAAATTATCATCGGGGCGGGTTCTTATTTACCGATAGTGACGTAAACGGTCAAACCTTAAATTTTCGGTTTAAATTACAAACTACAACAAGTAGTGGCAGCGAACATTTAGGAAAGCTGTTTATAGAATTACGTAGCACCTCGGAAGATTATCATTTGTACAATCAATCCATCAGTGATGCTTTTCAATCTTCGGGCGAACCTGTAGATCAACCCGTTATTATTTATACCAATGTAGAAAATGGGTATGGTGTTTTTGGTGGGTACAGCGTAGTAAGTGATTCGTTGAAAGTGACGAATTGAGTTTTTCTGTATTCATTATTCTAACTATTTACGCTTCGCATAAGCCAACCGTTTCAACTGCTCTGTCCGATGATAACTATCCAATCCACTGCAAGTAATCGTACCCGCTGCCTCTAAATCCAACCAACCATCTTCCGCTACGATTTCATCTGGTAATCTTATTTCGACCACCTCGCCAATCATCAAAATCGTTCCGTTCAATTTAATTTCTTGCTGATCGCGAAATTCCAGCCCAATTTGAATTGCACTTTCAGCTACATATGGCGCTTTTATTTTATCGCTAAATTGCGGCGTTAGACCCACTTCTGTAAACTCTGATTCTTCGGGTAAATAGCGGGCAGACGCTTGATGTGCTTGTTCGTAAAAATCTGCTGTCAAATGATTAAAAGTATAACTCTTCGTTGCCATAATATTATTGTAGGTGTCACGCGTAGCGCTAATGGGTCGCATAATGAATCCCATCAATGCAGGATTTGCACCAAGGTGAATCACAGAACTGACGACAGAAAGGTTGGTAATGCCATCGGGACTAATCGAACCCACTAAGTTTACACTCTTGAATCCACTCAAACTATTAATCAAATTAGTGCGGTATCGTTTAGGTAAATTGGGTAAATCTGAATTAGTTAGTATCATAGAAAAAGTTGTTAGTGATAGTTAGAAAGTCGTAGAAACAAACAGATTTTGGCTAGTTTCGTTGACAACTTTCACACTTTATAATCGTTTTTATTGCTGTTGGCAACTACTTTTAAATCACATCGAACAACTCCGTAATGCTACGGGGCAGGCTTTTTAAATTATTTTTCTATGTATGACTTAGTAATTATCGGTGGTGGTCCTTCTGGTGTTAATTGCGGTATCGCTGCAAAAAAGGCAGGACTGAATTATTTGATCTTAGAAAAAGGCAAGTTGGTCAATTCATTGTATAACTTCCCAACGAATATGACCTTCTTTTCGACTTCTAAAAAGCTAGAAATTGGCGATGTGCCATTTATATCACACGTAGATAAACCGACGCGTAAAGAAGCATTAGAATACTATCGACGATTAGTAGCTGCCTACGAAATGCCGATCAAATATTATGAACCAGTGCAGGAAATATACGCACTGAATAATGAAAAAGGCTACGCGATTACGACTACCAAAGAAACTTATCACGCCTTTGCGGTAGTTGTTGCAACGGGCTATTATGACACGCCGCGTCTGCTAAATGTCCCTGGTGAAGATTTACCGAAAGTGACGCACTATTACGATGATCCACATCCGTATGTCGGGCAAAAAGTATTGGTTATCGGCGCAGCCAACTCTGCTTGTGACGTAGCGCTAGAAACATATTATAAAGATGCAGAAGTAACGATGGCAGTCCGCAGTAATCACATATACGAAAGGGTGAAATACTGGATTAAACCCAACATCGAAAACCGAATCAAAGAAGGGACGATTAAAGCATATTTTAATACCACGGTCAAGGAAATCCGCGAGCAAGAAGTTGTTTTACAAACTCCAGAAGGTGAAATAACGATTGAAAATGATTTCGTTTTAGCCATGACGGGTTATCAACCCAATTACGATTTTATTCGCAGACTGGGTATTAAAATTCCTGATGACGAGAAACGGATTCCCGTTTATAACAAAGAAACTTTAGAGACGAATTTAGCGCGGGTTTATCTCGCAGGTGTCGTCTGCGCAGGCATGCAAACGAGTAAGTTATTTATTGAAAACACGCGCGACCACGGGGAGATTATTGTTGAAGATATTCAGAATAAGTTGGCGGTGGGAGCAGTTTGATTTTTTAGTTCACTCATTAAAAAAGACTCGTTGGAAGTTAATCCAACGAGTCTTTTTTATTAAAAGCTTGATTGTTCAACGTTTAAATCGTTAGTAACCACGTCACTACGGATAAACAATTCAACAGTTCAACTTTCTTATAGATTCATATTGTATAAATCAGCAGCGTCTGCTACTACGATGAACTCAATACGACGGTTTTCCGCACGCGTTTCTTTTGAATCTGGGTTAGCAGATACTTTAGGCATGAATTCGCTACGGCTAACTACTGATAATTGCGCAGGATTAACTTCTGCTTTCACTAAGCGATCCAAAACGCGCTTTGCACGAGAGTAACCTAAGTCCCAGTTATCATTGTAAGCAGCACCTTGTACCATTTGTGCATTATCCGTGTGACCTTCTACCAATAATTCTAAGCCAGGAGCAGCTTTCAAAGTATTAGCCAAGTCTTCCAATAATTGCTTGTCTTCTTTGCTCAAACGAGCAGAACCAGATTTGTATTGGATAGGACGTGCAGTACGTACATACAAACGACCGTTACGTGTTTCGATGTTCAAACCGCTGCTTTTTGCAGTAGCAAATGCTTGACGGATTTGATCTTTGATAGTTTGAATTTCGCCATCTTTGTTTTTGATAGTAACCTCAAATTCAGTTACCTCACCACGAGCTACAGATAAGTCATTTTCTAAGCCTGTAACTTTAGTGTTCAAGTCAGAAATAGATGTCTTACATTCTGCATCCAAAGCTGCTTTCTCATCTTCTAAAGTAGAAATCTGATTTTGCGCTTGCGCTAAAGATTGCTCAACTGCAGTTTTCTGGTCAGTCAACTCCAAGTATTTTTTCTTAGAAACACAAGAAGTTAGTGTCAAAGCTGCAAACATCACTAATGTGACAAATTTAGTTGACATGATTGTTTTGTTTTTGTTTTTAAAAAAATTATTCATTGTTTTAATGTAAATTTTGATGCAATATATATGAAGTAGATGATACAAGTTGTATTCCACTACCTTCGTAGCAGTGAAATCTTGGCATAGTTCAGATGTAACTTAGTGATGAATTTTTAACCGAATTTTGGACAAAACTTGTTCAGTATCAAAGGGATGGGCGTATAAAACTGGGCGCAAAGATAATAAAATATTGGAAATACTGTTAATTCGTTGAAATTAAACACGAGTCGTTAAAAGACAACTTTTGCATGATAATTGCGTTGTTTCTCTAGTATTTCTAAGTTTATACCTTATTAATTTTGCCTACGTTTGAAGGAAGCAAATTATTAATCAGTCAACGCAATATAAACAATACGACGTCATCTTTAATTGTTTTTTCTGAACCAAACATTTTCTTTTACAGTAATGTCTAAAAATTGAACGACAATACTTAATTGAATGTTCAGCACAAGCTGAATAAAACTAAAACACCTTTCCTTTAGGAATGCGAATAAAAACAAACGTTCTAATTTAGAAATCACAATTGATTAGAACGTTTATTTTTTCGTCAGAATACATCCCTCTAAGTTGTATAGAAACACGGAATAATTAGGTACAACACATATCAGCTCACTTAGCTACACTAAAAATCTTTCGAAAATATGAATAAGATTATCATCACTTTCATTTTGCTATTCTTAGTAAATCTCGTATTTGCTCAAGACGCCAAACTAGCACAACAATATTTTCGGGATGGAGAGTACGAAAAGGCAGCGGCAGTATATGAGTCTTTATACAAAAAAAACGATCGCAACGATTACTATTTCGATCAATATATTGAGTCATTACTGGCATTGGAACAGTACGATGAAGCCGAGAAAAATGTCAAAAAACAACTTAAAAAAAATCCGAAAGCCGTAAAGCTCTACGTTACTTATGGTAATCTGTTTGAACGTCAATATAAGGATGATGAAGCACAAAAGCAATACGAAACCGCAATTAAAAAGCTCCCTGCTGACCGTTTTGCAATTATCAAACTAGCGAATGCCTTTGTCACTTTAACTAAATTTGATTTAGCAATTGACACTTACGAGCAAGGAATTAAATTGCTAAATGATGCCGAAATTTTCGCTTATAACTTAGGGGATTTATATCGACGCAAAGGAGATAATCCCAAAATGATTGAGCACTATCTGAATAGTTTAAATTCTAATCCTAGTCGGCTCAATTCTTTGAAAACACTCTTCCAACGTTATCTCGCGCCTGAAGATTTTGATGAATTGCAAAAACAACTCTACGCTCGCATCCAAGATAGTCGTGACGCTGTACACTTTCCAGAATTGCTGACCTGGGTATTCATTCAGAAAAAAGATTACCCTGGTGCATTGCGTCAAGTACGCGCGCTAGATCGTCGCTTAAAAGAAAATGGAGGTCGCGTATATCGCATCGCTCAGATCGCAGCAAATGATACGGATTACGATACGGCGATTGATGCGTACAGTTATATTATCGATAACAAAGGCGTAATTTCTACTTTTTATATTGATGCCAAGCGCGAAGCACTGCGTTGCAAAAGACTCAAGTTAGTCGAAGGCTATGATTATACGGAAGAGCAGTTGCGTGACTTGGAGCAAGAATATTTCTCTTTTTTAGAAGAATTTGGACGCTCCAAAACGACGGCATCGATTATTGCAGAATTGGCAGAATTAGAGGCGTTCTACCTGAATGATCTCGAACAGTCCGTCGAATTACTCAACGCTATGATTGATTACCCTGGCGTAGATGAACATGTACAAGCGGAAGGAAAAATCACTTTGGCAGATTTTTATTTAATGAAAGGCGAACGCTGGGAATCTACCCTACTCTATTCGCAAGTGGATAAGACTTTTAAAGATGATATTTTAGGACATGAAGCGCGTTTCCGCAATGCCAAATTGTCTTATTATATGGGCGATTTTGAATGGGCACAAGCGCAATTTGATATCCTAAAAGCTTCTACCTCTAAGCTAATTGCTAACGACGCGCTCGACTTATCCATTTTTATCATGGATAATTTAGGACTCGATACAACTGCTGTTCCATTACAAATGTACGCGGACGCAGAATTACTCGTTTTCCAAAATCGATTCCCTGAATCCTTCACTAAATTGGATAGCATCAAAACGATGTTCCCCAAGCATGGTTTAGAAGATGATATTTTGTATTTAAAAGCAAAAGTACACGTGAAGCAACGCGAATACGAACAAGCGGCAAAATTATACACGACGATTACAGAGAATTTTCCTGAAGAGATCCGCGCGGATAATTCACTCTTTGCGCTGGCTGAATTATACGAAAATCAGTTAAGCAATAAAGAAGAAGCGATGCGCTTATACGAAAAGATTTTTATCGATTTCTCTAATAGTACTTTCGCCGTAGAAGCACGAAAACGCTTCCGTATTTTACGGGGAGATAATATCTAAATTTTTTATCTACCCAACTGAAAAAGGAACGGCAGCTATCAAGACGATGGCTGCCGTTCCTTTTTTACATATTCAACTTTCGATATGTCTCCAGTGTCTAATAAATATTAATCTTCGCTCTTCATTTCTACGGGTACAATACTGGATTAATCGGCGAGTTAATCACGTCGCCTACTTTCACTCCTGGACACCACGTTTCCCAATCGTTTTGCTGACCATCATTTTCAGGTTGTTTCAAGCGCATGTCTTTATCCATATAAATTACCGTGATCACCTTGCGCGTTTGCTCGGTCGCGTTCGCGCCAGCGCGATGAAAAACCCAACCTGAATGAAAACTAATTTCGCCTATATCAAATGGCTCAATCACGTGAGGAAAATTCGTCACCCGCAACCGTTGTTTAATCTTAGTTTCGCTTTCGTCTCCAATGGCTAATTCTCTTCCTGCTACAATTTTTTGACTACCTGCACTAAACTCTAGCGGGCCCATTTCCAGTGGGGTCGCTTGTAGAGGAATCCATGCCGTAATCGTTTTATCCGTTGTCAATGGCCAGTAGTACTGGTCGGCATGCCAAGGCGTAATGCCACCGCCCGCTTCTTTATACAAGGCTTGATCGTGATATAATCTAACGCCTTCGACTTGCATTAATCCTGCTGCGATCTGGGCAATCCGCTTACTGAAAATCAACTTTTTTATCTCTTCATCTTCGCGCCACAAATTCATCAATTGTAAAAATGCTTTTCCGTAGGTATTACGCTGCTCTAGTGGTACGTCATTTTGATTCAATTCATCGACTTTCTGGCTGATCACTTCGTTAAAATGACGAACAGTAGCCGCATCCAAAACCTGTTTTACTTTAATAAATTTATTTTTTTTGTAAAAGGAAATCTGCTCTTCAGTTAGCGTAAAAGGAGCATTTAAAATTTTAAAATGAGTCATAACAAGTAAGTCTTAGGTGATCGTGTATAATTATACCGAAATAATGAATTCATCAATGATAAATTTAAGAAAATTATTGGAAGTCAGTGGCTGATTTATTATTAGGATTAAGATCGAGTGCCCCATTCTACCACGGAAAAAACGCGTCCTCTAAATGCTTAATTTCCAATCCATTGACAGATTTCATCTGTACCGCTACCACATCAAAACGTATCGCCCAATCGTGATTAATCTGTTGCATATACGCCTGTCCCGCTTTTTGTAAAAAACGCATTTTCTGATCATCTACGAATTCTTCGGGACGACCGTGGTAATCAAACGTACGGGTTTTTACTTCTACAAAAACGAGCGTATCGCCATCCATCGCGATAATATCTACTTCAAGACGGCGATAGCGCCAATTCGTTTCTAAAATTTGGTAACCTTTTTCTTGTAATAATTCTAATGCAAGCACTTCGCCTGTTTGCCCTGTTTCATTATGTTTTGCCATTGGAAATGTGGTTTGGAGGTGATTCAAAAATAGCCTACAAAAATAGCGTGTTGTAAATTTCATAAATTATTTATACAACTCACTCGTTACTTTCCATTTTTGTTAATATTTTCGCCGCTACCAAATAGTAATAGTTCTAACCTAATAACGTCCATCCTTTTTAGCGCACTTCGCTCACGCAGTGTTTCGCTCGCGCAGTGTCTCCGACCTGTGCGTAATAGCAATTTTTCGCGCCTGCGCTTCGTCTTTGACAAGCGCATACACATTAAATATCTATGTTAAAAAATATCAATCCTACCCAAACACAAGCATGGCAAGCATTACAGCAACATTTTAATGCTCATCAAGATCGGAAAATGCAGGACTTATTTGCTAACGATCCACAACGATTCAACAAGTTCGCGCTTTGCTTCGATCAGATGGTAGTAGATTTTTCTAAAAATATCATCACGGAAGAAACGCTACAATTGTTATTGCAATTGGCAAAGGAAACGCAGGTTCAGGATGCAATTAAGCAGCAATTTACGGGTGCAAAAATTAACGCGACGGAAGGGCGCGCAGTACTACACGTCGCTTTACGCAATCGCACGAATTCGTCCATTGAGGTGGATGGAGAAAATGTCATGCCTGCCGTAAATAAGGTATTGGATCAGATCGAGCAATTTTCTAATAAAATTGTAAGCGGCGACTGGAAAGGTCATACGGGCGAACGCATCACGGATGTCGTAAATATTGGAATTGGCGGTTCAGATTTGGGCCCAGTCATGGTGACGGAGGCGTTAAAACCCTATTGGCAAAATGGCATGAACGTGCATTTTGTTTCTAATGTAGATGGAACGCATATCGCCGAAACGTTGAAAAAAGTAAATCCCGCCACTACCCTATTTATCATCGCTTCTAAATCGTTTACGACGCAAGAAACCATGACCAACGCGCATACGGCGCGACAATGGTTCGTTGACCAAACAGGCGATGAAGCAGCAATTCCTAAGCACTTCGTCGCAGTTTCAACGAATGCAGTGGGCGTAGCGCAATTTGGAATTGATACGGCAAATATGTTTGAATTTTGGTCGTGGGTCGGCGGTCGTTTTTCACTGACGAGTGCGATTGGTTTGTCGATTGCTTGTACGATTGGTTACAAAAATTTCGTGGAGCTATTGGAAGGTTTCCATGCGATGGATCAGCATTTTCAGGAAACGGAATTAGATAAAAACATTCCTGTTATTCTCGCCTTAATCGGCATTTGGTACAACAACTTTTACGGCGCAGAATCGGAAGCGATTTTGCCGTACGACCAATATTTACACCGTTTTGCTGCTTATTTCCAACAAGCCAATATGGAAAGTAATGGCAAATATGTAGATCGCGGCGGCAACAAAGTCGATTACCAGACAGGACCAATCATTTGGGGCGAACCTGGTACAAATGGGCAACACGCCTTCTATCAATTGATTCATCAAGGCACTAAATTAATTCCTGCCGACTTTATCGCTCCTGCGCAAGGTCATAACCCAACGAGCGACCACCACGAAAAATTACTCGCCAATTTCTTCGCACAAACCGAAGCCCTCGCCATGGGTAAAACGAAACCGCAAGTCTTAGCAGAATTAGAAAAAGCGGGCAACTCAAAAGCGGAAACCGAAGCAATCGCTCCTTTCAAAGTATTCGAAGGTAACCGCCCGACCAATTCGATTTTAATCAAAAAAATCACGCCGCGTACGCTCGGAACACTAATCGCGATGTACGAACATAAGATTTTTGTGCAAGGCGTCATTTGGAATATTTACAGTTACGATCAGTGGGGGGTGCAATTGGGTAAGCAGTTGGCGAAAGCGATTTTGCCAGAGTTGTCGGGAGATGAGAAAGTGGAGAGTCACGATAGTAGTACGAATGGGTTGATTAATTCGTGGAAGGCGATGCGATAGGAATAATTGCGACATAAAATATGAATCATCCCGAATTCTTCCACATTACGAATAGGAACGTACGTTTCCACTTGTAATCATCATATTTTGATGGTCAAATGCTGTAATTGTTAAATTGTGAAAGCAGCAAACACCATTTTACAATTTGACCATCACAACCTGTGCCGCTAATAGCGGTATCATTTGCTTTAAAATAACCCTGAAGTAAATTGTTGAAAGGTATTTTAAAAATCCGGGATGATCCATATTTATTTGGGTACATTTTACAATTATACCATCATCCTCGTTTCTTCTTTTTCTTTTTCATGTCTTTAGGAAACAAAGCCGATTTTCCACGTTTTTTAGGAAGCTCTCCTTTGCGATTAGGTTTGACGTGGGCATTGTCCGTGGCAGGACAACCTGTGCCACGATTACAAGAGGTCGTAGTGGTGCTAAAAATTAGCAAGCAACTCAAAAAAGAGCAGAGTAAAAGTATTTTTTTCATAAGTACAGAATGTTTGTAAATAGAACGCAAAAGTAAGTAGGGCAGTCTTTTTATTAAATATTTTAGGATAAAATTTAGGAAGTTCAACAATTTTCACGACTATTGCGCCCGCAAAAACAGACCCGTTTGTACGCAAAAGCGTTATTTTTTATAAAAATGTGGAAAACTTTTTTGTCAGATGATAAAAAAATAATTTTAACCACTTTTTGTGTTGTTTTTTTGTTTGCTAAAACATATTTTATCGATCGTATCTCATTGATTATCAACAAAATAGTGAATAAAAATAATAAATATGATTATAAATAATGACTAATTTGCGAAGACTCAAAAAAGCCTATAAAAACACTAAAAAACGCTGAAACCCGCATGAAATAAAGGTTTCATCGAACAATTTTTTAATAGGAAAGTTTGTTTTTGTGAAAGAAGCGTATAATTTTGCGCCACATTTTTTAAATTCCTAAAAATTTTTCAAGAATGAATAAAGGAGATTTAGTAAACAAGCTGGCTGAAAGCACAGATTTGTCAAAAGCACAAGCAACTGATGCTTTAAACGTAGTTTTGAATTCTATTGGTGAAGCATTGAAAGATGGTGACAAAGTAGCTTTGGTTGGCTTTGGTACATTCTCAACTGGTCACCGTGCAGAGCGTCAAGGACGTAACCCACGTACAGGTGAAGCTATTACCATTAAAGCTAAGACAACTGTAAAATTCAAAGCGGGTAAAGAATTAGCTGACGCAGTCAACTAATTTAACCATCCGTTATTTCTATACAAACACAAAGAGAAAGTTTAATTGCTTAGCTGATTAACTGTTTATCGTTTTAAACAAATTAGCTATCCAACAATTCAACAAACTACTCAAGTTTGTACAAGAAGGGAAACTAGGTAACTTCGATACGTTTCGGAGTTACCTTTTTTTATTAGGTACTTTTAGATGTAAAGACACAGAAATTTATTTTGATGTGCTGCCTATAAATATTTACATTTGCGCTAAATTCAAAAGTGACAAGTTACTTGTTAATAGTTTAAAACTTATGGCTGAAATTAATCAACTTAAAAGAATCGCCTCGCAAGTGCGGCGCGATATTATCCGCCAAACGCACCTTGCGGCTAGTGGTCACCCTGGTGGTTCACTAGGTTGTACGGACTTCTTTGTGGCGCTGTATTTTGAGATCATGAAACACGATCCTGCTTTCAATATGGAAGGTAAAGGCGAGGATATGTTTTTTCTCTCCAATGGTCATATTTCGCCCGTTTTTTATAGCACCTTAGCGCACGCTGGTTATTTTCCAGTAAGTGAACTAGCGACCTTTCGGCAGATTGATTCCCGCTTGCAAGGACACCCGACTACTCACGAAGGTTTACCAGGTGTACGAATTGCATCAGGTTCTTTAGGTCAAGGAATGTCGGTTGCGATTGGAGTCGCTTTGGCTAAAAAACTGAATGGTGATGATCGTACCGTTTTTGCTTTAACGGGTGATGGTGAATTGCAAGAAGGGCAAGTGTGGGAAGCAGCGATGTTTGCGCCGCATCATAAAGTAGATAATCTGATCGTAACGGTCGATTGGAATCGCCAACAGATTGACGGTCCGACCAAAGACGTTATGGATTTGGGCGATTTAGAAGCCAAGTGGAAAGCGTTTGGTTGGGAGGTGATGATTATGGAGGACGGAAATGATATGGAAAACGTGGTAAATACGCTCAATGAGGCGAAAAGCCGCTTAGGAAAAGGTAAACCCGTTTGTATTTTGATGAAAACGGAAATGGGCTATGGCGTTGACTTTATGCAAGGCACGCACAAATGGCACGGTAAAGCCACTAACGAAGAACAAACTGCCACCGCTTTAGCGCAACTCGAAGAGACGCTAGGCGACTATAAAGTAAAGTAGTTAGATGATGGTTCGATAATGGTTTGAAAGTTGTTCGAACCATCATCGAACAACTTTCAAACTACCATCAAACAACTTTCAAACAATTTCAAACCATGTTAGATAATATAGTTGCCAACGGTAAAAAAGCGACGCGGGATGGATTCGGGGCAGGATTAGCCGAAATTGGTAGACAGAACGATCAAGTTGTTGCCCTTTGTGCGGATTTGATTGGTTCATTAAAAATGCAGCAATTTATTGCGGATAGTCCTGAGCGATTCTTTCAAGTCGGTATCGCAGAAGCCAATATGATGGGTATCGCTGCTGGATTAGCCACCGCAGGTAAGATTCCTTACACGGGTACGTTTGCGAATTTCTCTACGGGGCGCGTGTACGATCAAATTCGTCAGTCGATTGCTTATTCGCACAAGAACGTAAAAATTTGTGCTTCACATGCAGGTATTACTTTAGGAGAAGATGGTGCAACCCACCAGATTTTGGAGGATATCGGAATGATGAAAATGCTCCCCGGTATGACTGTCATCAATCCTTGTGATTACAACCAAACCAAAGCGGCGACGATGGCAATTGCGGAACACGATGGTCCCGTTTATTTGCGTTTCGGTCGCCCAAGCTGGCCCATTTTTACGGAAGAAAATCCCAAATTTGAAATCGGTAAAGCCTTATTATTAGCTGAGGGAACGGATGTTTCTATCTTCGCTACGGGGCATTTAGTTTGGAATGCTGTAGAAGCAGCTAAACAGTTAGCAGCACAAGGTGTTTCTTGTGAAGTGATTAATATTCACACGATTAAGCCACTAGACGAAGAGGCAGTTTTAGATTCAGTCAGCAAAACGAAATGTGTCGTGACCGCAGAAGAACATCAGCGTAATGGCGGTTTAGGCGATAGTATTGCGCAATTATTGGCGCGAAAAATGCCTGTTCCAATGGAGTACGTTGCCGTAGATGACAAGTTTGGCGAAAGCGGAAAACCGATGGATTTAATGGGCAAATACGGCTTAGGCGTAAAAGACGTTGTAGCAGCTATCGAAGCTGTTTTGAAAAGAAAAGGATAGAGTTGGTAGTCATTAGTTGGTAGTTTTTAGCTGCTACAATAACTTGAACCATACAATAACCTATCAGCAATAAATCTAGGTAGTGTCATTCTTAAGGGTTTTTTCATCAATACAAATAGTGATTAAATTAGTAGGAGACTATCTATTTTCCGTTTAATATTGTTTAGGAAAGGGAAAGGCGTAACTGCTTTTCCCTTTTTCGATAAAAATCCCCAAAATCTAACCGGACTTTTAGCCTGTACATTCCTTTGAAGACGCTTAATTATTTCATTTACTTGAACCGCGAAAATTAGCGTTAAAAAAAAAACGTACACGTTAAGAACACAATTTGACAATCAAACAATTAAACTTTTAAAAACTAGCTTTTCTATTTTTCAAATAATATTTTTTCTGAATGAATAATTTTATTCAAAAAAATATCAATTGAAAAATTCAATAAGAAAAGTTAGTTTTTAATCAATAAGAAACATTCATCACAATATGAAATTTGGAACGAAAGTAATTCACGCGGGTGTGCATCCCGATCCACTGAGTGGCGCAGTAATGACGCCGATTTATCAGACCTCGACTTATGCGCAAGCTGCGCCGGGCGATCACAAAGGTTATGAATACGCGCGAGGGGACAACCCAACTAGGAATGTGCTGCAGGAAAATTTAGCGGCATTGGAGAATGGAACGGATGCGATCTGCTTTGCAAGTGGTTTGGGTGCGATGGATGCGATTATGAAAACGCTAAAGCCGGGTGATGAAATCGTTTCTACCAATGACTTATACGGTGGTTCTTATCGCTTGATGCGGGCGGTGTACGAGCCATTTGGTATCAAATCTACTTTTGTAGATTTACAAGACGCTAAAGCATTTAAAAAAGCGATTACGAAGAAAACAAAATTGATTTGGATTGAAACGCCAACCAATCCCATGTTGAGTATCGTTGACATTGCGAAGGTGTGTAAAATTGCTCGTAAGAAGGGCGTTTTGACTTGTGTGGATAATACATTTGCTTCTCCATATCTACAAAACCCGTTGGATTTAGGTGCAGATATGGTCATCCACTCGGCGACTAAATACCTAGGTGGTCACTCCGATGTCGTACACGGCGCGGTGATTACCAACCATAAACCGACCGCAGAACGCTTACGCTATTTGCAAAACGCAGTGGGCGCAGTTCCTGGGCCACAAGATTGTTTCTTGATTCTACGGGGTATCAAAACGTTACACGTACGCGTACAACGAGCATGTGAAAATGCACGTAAAATTGCCGAATTTCTGCGCGATCATCCGAAAGTAGCGAAAGCGTACTATCCAGGTTTTAAAGATCATCCGAACCACAAAGTGGCGAAAAAGCAGATGCGTGATTTTGGCGGTATGGTTTCTTTTTCTTTGAAAAAAGATACCTTGGCGAGTGCGACTAAAGTATTGGCAAATACGAAAGTCTTTACTTTAGCAGAATCATTAGGAGGCGTAGAATCCTTGATTGGACATCCTGCGAGTATGACGCATGCTTCTATTCCGCGTGAAGATCGTTTAAAAGTAGGTTTAACGGATTCTTTGATTCGTTTGAGTGTAGGAATTGAAGATGTAGATGATTTAATTGCTGATTTGAAAGCGGCGTTGAAGAAATTGTAAAATACTGTAAATCAGTTGATTATTTATAAAAAAGCGTATTTGGAACTATCCGAATACGCTTTTTTCATTTTAGTCAGCAAAATTATTTATAAAAAATATCCTACGCTAGGTAGGACTTTTTCAGCAGTTCGCACGATAAATTAACAAATATTATCAAGTAATAATTTAACGATAAATTTATCATTGTTTTTTGTCAAAATCTAGTATTCAAACTAATTTCAAATCACACATATAGAAGTAAATTAAAATTGAATGCTATT
>JBGCES010001040.1:0-2390 GCA_045106545.1 Saprospiraceae bacterium | reverse complement strand
ATTTTTGACTGAGGCTATTTTTGTGCTAGACAAGGCAAAAAACGTAGTCATAGTCTTTTTACGACGAGGCTTTTTAACGATGTATAGTGCAAAAAGAGACCGTCACAAAATGTGTCGATTATTTTAGGTTAACTACTTATTTGGTGGTCAGTTGAAGCTAGTTACCAAATGTTTTCATTTTGGCGGTGTATCAAAGGTAATTAATGCTTTGGTTTAAAAATAAATGGATAACGAGAACAAACATATCTTATGTATATTTATTGTCTAAGTTGCCGCTATAGCCAGATTGTGCAATTTGTTATACACACCTTAGATCCATAGATCATATTCTATTCCCCATTTCCAAAACTTTTCTTACCTTTAAAGAAAAAATAAACAGTTGGATAAGTTCTCACAACAGTTAAGTAAATTCATTGTCAACGATCAACTAAAGGAAGCCCTTGAATTGATCCAGGATTTCTGTGAAAAAAACGAAGAACACGGAGATTTACATTTGGAGGTGGAATTTATCTTAGGTAGATTGAGCAAAGTAGAAAATGATCGGATGAATGGCGTTATATCGGTGACTGAGGAGCACACCTTACGTAATCAAATCCGACAAAGCATCCTGCCCATTGTTAAAAAAATAGAACATCCAGATAAAACAGATCGGGAACCCGCTCAGCGCGCAACGCCTATTCTCGAAGGCGGCATCAAAGCGTCTAATAAGTTGCTTCAGCAAAACAGAAATCTGGATCTGATTTATAAAATCCTGTTGTTTGCCATTTTAATTGCGGGCTTTGTTATTTTGCTGTTTTCCATTGCGAGCGTCTCAGAATTCCAAGAAAGAATTTATTTGGGTAGTGTCTCTATGGCAGGTATTTCTTCTTCCTTTTATTTTTATACACAACTACGGGGGATTGAAGTAATGCGGTACGGGGCGGTGTAGATGGGATGATTGAATTGTTTGACACGGCTAACATGCACCATTTGTTAATTACACCATTACACCATTAGACCATTTTTGATATAACTTTTAAGGGATCGGATAGCTCGAAGTTATCCGATCTCTACATTTATACCCCCTCTCCAAATACCATTTTCTTTTCTAAAATTGTTTAACCATGCAGTACGACACTAATCAAGAACTAGCGCGTGAAAATTCTAATAAATTGGTTTCCATTTTAACCTTGTTGGTGATTTTGGTTTCTATAGGTTCAGCGGTTTGGTTTTATCTTCAGTTAAGAGAAAATAATATTGCTTTAAAGGCGACCAAAGAGAATTTGGAAACAGCTAATACAGAATTGAAAGCGACCAATACGGAATTGACGGAGGCAAAAACAATATTGGTAGAGAAGGAGAAGACGATTACGTTGATGAAAGACTCGTTGGTGGATTTAGTGAAAAAATTAAATGCGGCAGTGCCTAATCAGACTTTAGCAGAAGAGTCGCAACGCTTAATCAAGAAGTCCAATAATGCCGATATTGAAATTGGTTTAAGTACGCTTAACTTGGATGAAACCACTGCGAATCGGGTAGCGGAATATTTAAGAAATGAGGGTTATACATTAGCTTTTCACGCCAAGTTGAAAGATCGCCCTACGTGGCTCGCCCGTAAATCTTCCATTTTTTATTATTCCAATAATACTAAGCAAAAAGCAAATGAATTAGAGGATAGTATCAGTGATTTATTTGGTATGCAGTTTCAACGAGTAGGTAAAGGTGCGGGTAATGTGCATGATAAAAGCGTCAAAAATAGTTTGATAAATATTCACTTGATAGGAGAGTAATGTATTATCAAGTGCTTTTCCAGCACTTGATAGTGTTGCTATTCGTCACGTTTACTAAACTTTCAAAGTTTAGTAAACGTAATTCCAACATCCAACATCATGAAAGTCACTCCCAAGCACAACGCTCGCGTCGCCTCTATGACCTTCTCTTCCGTCTATCCACACTACGTCAATAAAGTAGAGAAGAAAGGCAGAACCAAGGAAGAACTGCACCAAGTCATCACGTGGCTAACGGGTTTTGATGATGCTAAAATACAAGCACTGATTGAGGAAAAAGTGACCTTTGCTACTTTTTTTGCACAAGCTGAATTACATCCTAATGCGCATATGATCAAGGGCGTGATCTGTGGTTATCGAATTGAGGAAATTGATAACGAATTGACCCGGCAGGTGAGGTATCTAGATAAGTTAATAGAGGAATTGGCGCGAGGGCGCAAGATGGAAAAGATCTTACGAAAGGAAAAAGTAAAAAAGTAGTTTAGTAACGGTCAAAAAATAACTTCCCCATTTGGACAGGTCAAATTCTTCTCATTTCTCGCTTGAAATCAGTCAAAGTATCAACAATTCTCCTTCTTTCAAACGAAAACTGAAAAGAATTATACACTGTCCAACTTGAGTAAC
>JBGCES010000104.1:0-10314 GCA_045106545.1 Saprospiraceae bacterium | reverse complement strand
GGACAAACGACTACCATCAACGGCGTAAAATTCTCCTTTCATCCAGCGGGACACATTCTGGGTTCGTCCCAAATTCGGGTGGAACACAAAGGGGAAATTTGGGTGGCTTCGGGTGATTATAAATTGGAAGACGATGGGCTCGCCGAAGCCTTTGAACCCGTTAAATGCCATGCTTTTATTACGGAATCTACTTTTGGCTTGCCCGTTTATGATTGGAAACCGCAGGAAGTGATTTTTCAACAAATCAACGATTGGTGGCGCGCTAATGCCGCCGCAGGAAAAGTTACTTTAATTACGGGCTACTCTCTCGGCAAAGCGCAACGCATTTTGCGAGGTTTGGACACCTCGATTGGTAAAATTTATACACACGGCGCAGTCGAGAACATCAACGAAGTGATTCGCACACAGGGCGTTTATTTGCCCGACACTATCCGCGTGACGAGCGAGATCTCTCCCAAAGATTATCCGACCAATTTGGTACTTGCTCCACCTTCTGCTATCAAGGGATCGTGGGTAAAAAAGATGAAACCGCTCTCCATTGGAATCGTTTCGGGTTGGATGACGTTGCGCGGTGCACGCCGCCGTCGCGCAGCGGATCGAGGATTCGTTTTGTCCGATCATGTAGATTGGAAAGACCTCAATCGCGCCATTGCGGAAACGGAAGCGGAACGCGTGATTGCCACGCATGGCTATTCTTCCATTTTTGTAAAATATTTAAATGAAAAAGGTATTCAGGCGCAGGTCGAAAGCACGGAATATACGGGCGAGTCGATTGATGCGGAAGAGGAGAAGGAAGTGGAAAAAGAGATATAGTTATCAGTTACCAGAGATCAGTAGTAACGTATCGGATACCTCCGAGGTATCCGATACGTAAAATACCTTTTTTAATTAAACTTTGCGCCTTTGCGCCTTTGCGTTTCAATCATGAAAAACTTCGCTAAACTCTTTACCAAACTGGATCAAACCACCAAAACGCTGGTCAAAGTCGCTGCGCTCAAAGCCTATTTAGCGGAAGCGGACGACCAAGATCGCTTGTGGGCAATTGCCATTCTCTCGCGTCGTCGTCCACGGCGGACGGTTAAGACGAGTTTGCTGCGGCAGTGGGCGGCGGAAATTGCCAATATTCCGTTGTGGTTATTTGAAGATAGTTATCGCGTAGTGGGCGATTTGGCGGAGACGATTGCACTGGTTTTACCGCCACCGACGGAGGAACATGAAAGCTCTTTTTCGCAGTGGATTTCTACCATTCAGGCACTCAAAGACGAAGACGAGGAAGTGAAAAAAGCGACCGTCACCGAAGCGTGGGCGGGTTTGAATACGACGGAGCGGTTTATTTTTAATAAATTAATTACGGGTAATTTCCGAATCGGGGTATCCCAAAAATTGATGATGCGCGCCATTGCGCAATTTGAAGAACAGGAAGAAAATGCCATTGCCCACCGCTTGATGGGCAACTGGACACCAACGACGACGACCTATGAAGAATTGATTCGTTCTGAAAGTGCGCTGGATGATATTTCGCGTCCATATCCGTTCTATTTGGCGTATGCGTTGGAGAATGAACCTGCAAGTTTGGGCGCAGTCACCGATTGGCAACTGGAACGAAAATGGGATGGCATTCGTGGACAAGTCATCGTCCGCGATGACAATTTATTTGTCTGGTCGCGCGGTGAGGAATTGGTTACCGATAAATTTCCCGAGTATCATCCACTCATCCATTTACTACCCAGCGGAACGGTGATTGACGGCGAAATATTACCGTTTAAAGACGGCAATCCGCTGACTTTCAATGTATTGCAAACGCGTATCGGTAGAAAGAACATTACTAAAAAAATACTAGAATCTGCACCCGTGATTCTACGCGCTTACGACTTATTGGAATACGAAGGCAAAGATCTACGGCAAACGCCACTGCGCGAACGCCGTCGATTATTAGAAAAACTGGTAGCCGAATATCCCACCAATGGCATTATCAAACTCTCCGAAGTAGTAGAAGTAGCAAGTTGGGCGGAAGCCGTTGCCATTCGGGAAGAGTCGCGTCAATATTTTAGCGAAGGATTAATGATTAAAAGCCTCGATAGCGACTACAAAGCGGGTCGCAAACGCGGCGATTGGTGGAAATGGAAAGTCGATCCATTGACCATTGATGCGGTGATGCTTTACGCGCAACAGGGGAGTGGTCGCCGCGCCAATTTATACACGGATTATACGTTTGCGGTTTGGGATGGCGATAAATTAGTGCCGTTCACCAAAGCCTATTCGGGTTTGACTGATGCCGAATTTCGTAAAATTACCGCTTGGGTACGCAAAAATACCCTCGAACGTTTTGGCCCCGTCCGCAGCGTAAAACCCCATCACGTTTTTGAAATTGCTTTTGAAGGCATTCAGAAATCATCGCGTCATAAGTCGGGTGTGGCGCTGCGCTTTCCGCGCATGTTAAGGTGGCGGATGGATAAGAAGGTAGAGGAGGCGAATACGTTGGCGGATTTGAAAGGGATGTTGGAGGTGTATGGGTAGCCGCCCATTTTGAATTTTTATACTATTTCCCCTCTGTTTATCGATTATGTTTACCTTTACAACAAGCGACAAATCAACTTCGCAAACAGTAAACATAATATAAGCAGGTTATGAAAAAAAACGAAAACGAACAAAACGCAACTTCAAAACTAGAAAATACGAAAGCAAAGAAAAAGAAAAAGGCGTTAGATAAAACGTTTGATACCTTTCTAAAAAATCAGAATAAGCTGTTGATGAGTTCTATTTCGATCGCAGATAAAAAAGCGGCGATTTTAGTGAGGTTAAACACAACGCTGGTTTCAGGTTTGATTGTTTTTGAAAGTTACTTTGTTAGTCAGGTCAATTTCAATCCATACCTTATTCCTTTCTTAATCATTGGACTGTCCCTTTCTTTACTTTTTGCCATATTGGTTACCAAACCGTTTAGTTTCACCTTGTACCGAACGATAAACAAGGTGATAAAAGTGGCTTATCCGAAATTAGAGGAAAATAATTTCTTTCTAATTGATAATGTTCCCTTTAAGGAATATGAAGCGTCCATGGAAAAGGTCATGCATTCTCAAAAGCTCCAAGTTGGTAATTTAACCAGATTCAACTATTTTATGAGTAGAAGTATTGCTCAAAAATTTATTTTATTAGAAATTGCTTACACGGTGTTTTTGATAACATTAATTGGGGTGCTAGTCTTATATTTTATTTCCAAATTTAGTTAGTTGAATTGATAATAACCCGATCGCCCCCAGTCCTCGTAAAACAAATCACCAACATGCCCTACTTATTTGCTCGCGCGGGGTCTCCAACCCGTGTGTATTTCGCTTTGCCAACTACCTATTTCCATATCTGTTCTGACTTGCCCACCGCGACATGGCACATGTTGGAAACGATGCGCTAGCGTACCTAAATTTCGCTTCTACCTCTGTTTGATTAACATAGATATCAACGATATTTCAATATCTTCAAAGTTCGTATCAATTCAAAAAAACCAAAAAATATACAAGATCCGAAATTGAGTATAAGACAATAGAACCGTTCCCCACCTACCTTTGTACCATTCTTATTAATTAAATTACGTTTTAGAATGAGTACGAATCAATTTGGCAAAAAAGGATGGACGCCCGAACGCATTGACGACCTACACGGTAAAACCTTCGTCATTACGGGCACTACGAGTGGTACTGGTTTTGAAGCAGCAAAAATATTGCTATCAAAAGGTGCAAAAGTGGTGATGCTCAATCGTAATCCGACTAAATCAGCCAATACCACCGCCACCCTGAAACAAGCACTTGGTAATGATATAGCGGTATCTAACATCGTTATGGATTTAGCTGAACAAGCTTCGGTAAGAAAAGCAGCGCAAGAAGTGTTGGATAAGGTCACCCAGATCGATGCCTTGATTTGTAATGCGGCGATAGCACAAGTACCCAAGCAGCAACTTACCGTTGACGGATTTGAAAGCCAGCTTGGGGTGAATCACTACGGTAACTTCTTACTTCAGGGATTACTTTTTCCACTCATTGAAAAATCTAAAGGACGCATAGTAGTGGTCGGCAGTATGGGATATAATTTAGGAATTAAAACCATTCAGTTTGACGATATGAATTGGGATAAGAACTACAGTCCAAATGGTGTTTACAGCCAAAGCAAATTAGCACAAATTATGTGTGTTTACGAATTACAAGATAGATTAGAAAAAGCGGGCAATACAGCGGTGAAAGTTTACGCCTGTCATCCTGGCGCATCCAGTACGTCATTGATTAGAACCAGCGGTAGTTTACTGACTCGTTTCATTCGGCAAATAATGAAGTTATCTCCATTGGTACAATCTGCTGAAAAAGGGGCTTATCCAATGTTAATGTGTGCTACGGAATCAAACTTGGATCAAAGTGAGTTTTATGGGCCTACAAAAAGAATGAATACAGGGGGCGCGGTAGGAGCACATCATATAGAACCGCATGCTAAGGATAAAACAGTGTCTAAGAGATTATGGGAAGTATCAGAAAAAGCAACTGGTTTTAAGTGGAATTTTTAACTTAATAAATCTTAGAAAGACAAAGATATAGACATTCTAAAAGCAGCCACCGATTGGGCAAAAGACGAACTTTTCTCAACGCCATTTTTTATTCTTTTCGGCGTCTTATTTGTATTGGCAAGCATCGGTTTTTGGCAGTTAGGAAAAACGGATATGGCTAGGGCATACATCATTCCGACCTTGGTAGCAGGAGCTTTACTGACGATCATCGGACTTGGATTATTCTTTACCAATAAAGCTAGAATCACGCAATTTGAAACTGCCTACAATACTGATCCTTCAGCTTTTGTCGCGTCAGAACTTGTGCGTGCCGAAGCTACTTTAAAAGAATATCAAACCATTGTTTTTAAAGCAATTCCGTTTATTATTGCGGTCTGTTCTATTGTCATTGTGTTCGTTGACAAACCAATTTGGCGAGCAAGTTTGATCACCACTATTGCCATGTTGGTTGTAATTTTGTTGATTGACGGTACTGCACATGCCAGAATTAATAGTTACAATCAGCAATTATTATTAGTAGCAAAGGAATTAAAAAATTGAGCATCAGAATGACGCATTTCAAAACACTATCCGCATATTTCGATTATATGGAACTCCCTCGCCCTGAACATCCAATGTTGAGTGTACTACTCGCAACGGGCGAAAATTTCCTGCCTTGCCCCAAAGAAAGCTCTCCCCCGATTACAACGGATTGCTACTCCATCAGTCTGAAAAAGATAGTCAAAGGAAACTTGAACTACGGACGAACTAAATATGATTTTACGAATGGCGCATTGATTTTCCTTGCGCCAAGACAAGTGTTACAATGGGACAGCAGCGTCGTTTTTGAGCAAAAAGGTTTTTCGATCAATTTCCACGAAGATTTTCTCAAAGGAACGGAACTAGCACAACAAATTAAGAAATACGGATTCTTTTCCTACTCCGTAAATGAAGCCTTACATCTCTCTCCCAAAGAAGAAAGGCTGATTGAATCCATTGTGGAAAATATTGAAATAGAACATCAAAATAACCAAGATGAATTTAGCAAAGACATTATCATCTCGCAATTAAGCACGCTTTTTAAATACGCTAATCGTTTCTATGAAAGGCAATTTTTGAATCGAAAAGAGCTATCGAATGATTTACTAACGCAATTTAACCAGCAATTAGATGCCTATTTTGAATCGGGACAGTTACAAGAAAACGGTATTCCTAGCATAGAGCAAATAGCGGAAAAGATGTCAGTTTCACAACGCTACCTAAGTGATACCCTGAAAAAAGAAACGGGTAAAACGACCACCGAACACCTGCAATTATATTTGATTGATGAAGCCAAGAACATTTTATTAGAACCTAACAAAAGCGTTTCACAAGTAGCCTACGAATTAGGATTTGAGTATCCACAATATTTTTCTCGATTATTTAAAAAGAAGGAAGGATTGAGCCCATCAGAATATCGAGAAAGATATAGCATGAATTGAAAATACACGTTCTCTGACAAATTTTTCCAAATCAAGTTCGGGGCAAGCTGTGATCAGACATAAAATGATTTACATAAGCGACCGCAGGGTAACGTTGAAAATATTTTTGGCTGACTATATTCGGTAATCAAATATTCTGGGGTTTTATTGTGGCACACCACGCGGGTAAAAACCGTAAATTGACTTGTGCATATCACGGTCGGCGGTTTGGTTTTGGATGGGCAATTCCTTTTTACGTTTCGCTAAAGCTAGCGGATTGAATAGCTTTTCAATGTTGCCTTCCGCCCAATCTTGATATGTAGTTTCATAAGACATCCTCACTAAAACATAATATAATTTGATACATTTGCTGATAAAATTAACAAAAACGAAGTCCCAATTAGCTGACGTCAGCTGTCTAACTTGATGTCATTCTAAGCAATTGCCAATCCTTCACTTATGCCAAACGCAGCTTTCAAATTACTGGATCTTGTGCTACTCTTCGGAGCGATTCAGGGATTGCTATTGGCAATATTTCTCTGGAATCAATCACTACGAAATCGCTGGGCGTTACGTTTTTTAGCACTCTTTATTCTCTGCTTCGCACTCAACAGCATTTTCAACGTCATGGAAGCGTTAGGGTTACGCCAAGGACTTACATTCTATGAATTTCTTCCACTGTATTGTTCGCTGTCCATTATTTCCATGTTTGGATTATTTGTAGATTTTACGGTACATCCACAGCAATCTTTTCAACGGAAACATTATTGGTGGTTAGTGCCGCCAGCCGTGCAATTTTTACTGCAAACGGGCTTGCTGATTTTATTTTTTGTACAGCGGACAGTGATATTTGAAAATCTAAACTTCATCATTGGTATTTATAATCGGCTGGATTTATTCGGAATCGGTTTTGGATTATTTGTCCTAATTAGTGCGATTTTTAAAATTAATCGCTATGAAAAAACGCTACAAAATAACTACGCAGAAACGGGTAACATCAGTTTGCAATGGCTGAAAAAATTGATCTTGGTCTTATTCGGTATCTGGATTTCGTTCGCCATTCCCACCATTTACGAGCAAGTAACCGCTCAGCCCTCCATAGAGATTTTTTACCCGATGTGGATCGCAACTTCCGTACTGATTTATTGGATTGGTTACTCGGCAATTTTTAAAAAAGAAGTATTCAATATTGAATTATTCACTCAAGTGACGCCCGTTAAAAAGCTTTCAGAAAAAACAGCGCCTTATTATGACCAATTATTGTTGTTGATGCAAACGGAGCAACCCTGGTTACAGTCTGATTTGAATTTAAAAACCCTCGCCGATAAGTTGCAAATCAGCAGCGGCTATCTCTCGCAGATTATTAACCAGTACGAACAAAAAAACTTTTTTGATTTTGTCAATGGCTACCGCGTGGAGGAAGTGAAAAAACTACTGCAAAACGAAAAAATGGCGCACCTCAGTTTGCTGGGCATCGCTTACGAAGCTGGTTTTAAATCGAAATCCACTTTCAACTTGGCTTTTAAAAAATTAGCGGGAATAACCCCATCTGCTTACCGCAAAAGTCTGAAGACCAATTCGTGAGATTTAAAGTTTTCGCTATGTAATATTCTTTAACAGTTACTAAAAACGTCCTAATCCTTTAAAAATAAGGGTTTTCGCGTCCGTTTCCTTTAAATTTCGGTCAGTCGGTCGCAGCAACGTATTTTTGCCAGCACCTTTGTAACATCTTTTAACCGACAGGTAGATTTTTAAAATCACCTAATAAAATTTGTTACAATGAAACGTTTTCTAAAAATTACTTTATTGTTTATCGTTGCTGTTGCTACGTTATCTTTTTATCTAACGCGTACGCCGCAAACCGATCAATTGGATGAACTGTTGGCACAACAATCAACTGCTACTAACATCGAACGCGCCGAACTGGTCGCCGATGCTTTTATGGCTGATTATAGCGTTCCGTCTTTAGTTATTGGAGTGATTCAGAATGGTCAGTCACCCATTTTTATTAGCAAAGGAAATTTGGCACGGGGCAGCGAAACGGCAGTCAATGAACATACTTATTACCAGCTCGGTTCGCTATCTAAAACCTTTACGGCGATTATCGCAAGGGAACTTCAAGCGGCGGGTCAGCTCGATTTTTCGGCGAGTATTTTAGACTATTTGCCTGATACATTTACGCAAGTAGAAATTAAAAAATTGCAACCCATAACGGTAGAACACTTGATTCGTCATTTGTCTGGTTTACCCAGAATTGCTCCTTCCATCCGCCGCGTTCCTTTTGGTGGTCCAGTGATTGGCGACTATTCTTTAGAACTATTAATTAATGATTTGAAGCAGGTTAACCTTAACAATCCGTCAGGTGAAGTACTGGAATATTCCAACTTTGGCTACGGTGTTCTGGGTGTTATTTTAGAAAATGCAGCGGATGATAATTACGGCAACTTACTCCAACGCTACGTTGCTCAATCCTATGACATGTCGCGCACTACGGTTGATTTTAATCACGATTTTGATCATCAGATTCCTACACCTTACTTACCTGAATTACGTTACGTAGCGAATCAGCCGTTTGATTTTGGACGGATTGCCCCCGCTGGTGGTATCTTTTCTTGCGCTGCCGACCTAACCAATCTGATGACTGCCCAAATGGAAATTTACCAAAAAGATGCACAAAGCAACCCGCTATTTTTAACCGAACACACGACTAAGTGGTTCGATGAAGATTGGGCGCCACGCTACGGTTACGGATTTTTTCAGTTTGACGATTATGGGAAAGCTAGCTTTGGACACAATGGAGATGTAGATGGTTTTGCGAGTAGCTATAATTTCTTTCCAGAACAGGGCGTTGGTTACGTGCTATTGACTTCGATGGGCGGCAGTTGGTTCACCGAATTTGAAAGAACGTTGCGGAAAGAGTTATTAAAATAATTATTTCGGTGTTGCTTTGGCTAAATTAAGCAGATTGAAAATAGTAAATCGTTAAATGGATTCGTTGTTTTATTTTAACTTGCAAATCAGTAGAGGATAGACTTAACTGATTCCTTGTTATTGCGGCGATTTTATCGCCTTATAATGGTATTTTTAAGGGAGCAATTCATTCATTTTTTCGATAAAAAATGAATGAATTGCTCCCTTAATATCTACTTCTTCGAGCAGTCGAAGGCTGCGAGGAAAGTAGCATATATTTTATCGCTTATTAACCTAAAACTATGCGTTGCATTATCGTAGATGACGAACCCCTCGCACGGGAAGGAATGGAATTAAATGTTGACGAAGTCAACTATCTGGAATTAGTTGGTCAGTTCGCTAACGCGCTACGGGCGAATGAATTTATGCAGCAAAACGATGTAGATCTGATGTTTTTGGATATTCAAATGCCAGGTATTACGGGTTTAGAATTTTTGAAAAGTTTAAAAAATCGTCCGTTGGTCATTCTCACTACGGCATATCCGCAGTACGCGCTGGAAGGATTTGATTTGGATGTGGTAGATTATTTAGTTAAACCGATTCGCCTCCAACGTTTCATCAAAGCGGTCAATAAAGCTAAAGAATTACACGATTTATACCAGCAAACTGCTGCTGCCCCCGCTACGACCAATACGGTAGAAGAAATGACAGAGGATTATATTTACATCAAATCCGACCGCAAATATGTCCGTATTTTTTATCAAGATATTCGTTTTATTAAAGGTTTAAAAGACTACGTCACGCTCTATCTCGCCGACGGTCGCAAACTGATGACCGCGATGAATATCAAAACGATTCACAACCAATTGCCACCCAAAGTCTTCGCCCGCGTCAACAAATCGTTTATCATCAATATCAACTTTATTGATGCGATTGAAACGGATTTTATTTTGCTGAAAGGCGAAGAAATCCCGTTGGGTCGGACGTACAAAGAGCAGTTTATTACGAAATATGTGAAGTCGAATTTTATCGGGCGGAAGTAATTTTTGTCAATCAACCGCTAATTTCTAAATTACAAATCCTTTTCTTTCAATTATCTTTTATATTACCAACCAAATCGGAGCTTTTTCTACCTTTTACACCTTAATTTTTTACGCTTTAACTCGCTTTTTATGAAAGTTAGAACACTCCTGCTTTTCTGCTACTTATTTGTAGTAGCTCCACTTTTTGCTCAATTGAATACCACTTTAATCAGTCAGTTAGATTACGATGAAGTCCTCAGTGATGTATGGGGATACGTCGCGCCCGACGGAACAGAATACGCCTTAGTTGGTATAAATAATGGCGTCTCGGTCGTGCACCTGTCCGGTCCTGCTAATCCCGGTGAGAATGCCTGTTTACGCGGTGTGCGCTCGACTT
>JBGCES010001039.1:0-4968 GCA_045106545.1 Saprospiraceae bacterium | reverse complement strand
TTAATTATTTCGGCGTGGCTGTATCATTTTTACTCGAATTTATTATCATTACTTTACAAACTAAGACCATGAAAGATATTGTTGATCTAATTGCTCGTATATTAATTTCATTTATTTTTTTATTTGAAGCTTATGATTACATACGCAACTTTGAGGAGACAAAAATGGCGATGGCAAACTACGGTATCAGCTGGCAACCCAATTCTTTGTTGGTTGGGGCGATTATGCTTTTGATTTTGGGCGGTATGATGGTTTTGAGTGGTTATCGTTCTGGCTTAGGGGCGACATTATTACTGTTTTATTGGATTCCTGTAACCTTCATTATGCATTCGTTTTGGAATGATCCAGAAGCAACACGACAATTAGCCGAAATGCATTTTATGAAAAACCTAGCTATTATCGGTGGCTTACTCACCGTTTTAGTGAATGGGAGTGGCAGGTATAGCATCAGAAGGTTATTCGCCACAGCGCGGGTTCCAGGAGCATAATCTCCTTTTTTTACAATTACTTATAATAACTTTTATAATTTATTAATTACCTTTGTCACTGATTTTTGACATTTACAAATCTAATTCCTCCACCCGCGCATCTATTCAATTCGTTATTTTTTTATTAATTATCTTTAGTTGGTGCAGATTTTGCATCTCCATTGATTGATATTTTATTTTTTAGAATAAATAATTATATTTATTTGTTTGAATTTTGGACAAGATTCTCCTGATTTAACTCCCTGATAATCAAAATTTTATATTCAGCATACGACAGCATTTTATACGTAAAGAAAATAGGCAAACAATTATTATTTACATGGACTATAAAGGACAATTCTCCCTGCTTTTGTTGGTAGCGCTACTGTTTTTTGCTACTAATTCTACTTTCGCGCAAGCCATCTCAGGTCAGGTTATTTCAACCAAGGGCGAAGCAATGGAAGCCGTTTCTGTGACCATCAATGATGATATGAACAATGCGTCAGCTACTTTTCCTGATGGTTCATATCGCTTTTGGGATCTGCCCAACGAAGAAGGAAATATTACCGTCAAGCCATATAAAGAAGAAATTAATCACCTCAACGGCGTTTCTACTTACGATTTAGTATTAATCACCCGCCATATTTTGGGGACGCAACGATTTGAAAATTCTTTTCAAATGGTCGCTGCGGATACGGATGCTTCGGGAACGATTACAACTTTCGATGTTATAAAATTGCGCAAATTAATCTTGCGTATCGATCCTGACTTTACGCATTCTACGCCTTGGCGTTTTGTCGATGCGGATTACATATTTCCGGGTGCATCAGCGAGTAGTGTTCCTGACTTTCCAGAAGAACGCGAAATAGATACCGAAACAGGCAGCAACAACGCCATTAATTTTATTGGTGTAAAAATGGGCGATGTAAATGCAAGTGCCCGTCCTAATAATTTCAATACAACCGATGATCGCAACCAAGAGATCTTAGTTTTTAATTGCACAACAAATTTTTCAAACCAACAATTCACCTCGACTTTCAGTACTGATGACTTTACAAATTTTTCTGCCCTCCAAATGACCATTTCTTTCGATCCAAACCAACTAGCATTTCGGGGCATCGAAGCCCTGAAATTGGCTGGTTTGACTCAAGACAACTTAGGCTTGGAACATGTGGCGGAAGGAAAAATCAGTTTGAGCTGGTTTACAACTGAAGCAGTAACAGCAACAAAAGATGCTGCATTATTTCAGTTGCATTTTACACCTCTAGCAGAAAACAGTAGTGATGAAATTAGCATCACTTCCGATTTAACGCCGGCTTTAATTTACGATCAAAATGGCGTAGAAAGAAGCCTCGTAAGCCAATCTGCTGCTGCTATCGCAAATCCCGCTTTCCTAATTTCGCCAAATCCGATGACAACAACGGCGATGGTGCAGTTTAGTACGCCCAAAGCAACAACGGCAACGCTCAATATTTACAATTTAAACGGTCAATTACTAAAAACCTATCAAACGGCTACTCACATCGGTCATAACGAATTATCGATTCACCGCAATGACTTTGCAGCGACGGGCGTAGTTGTTTATCAACTGATTACCGACAATCAGACTCAGAGCGGACGATTATTTTTGAAATAAACCCTAATACATTAGCTCGTAAATAGAAGGTTGATATTCAGCACGAATTCATTCATTCCTCCGTTCCGTCATTCTGTCATTGCACTTACGACCTGACACTAATTTGACAACCAAATTCATGTCCTCTTGTTGTTTATACAATCACTTATAACAAGAGTTGTTCCGCCCTACTTTCACGCCACAAGCACAGCGACGGTCAACTGCCAACCTTTCGATTATGCAGGGAAATCGCGTCATTTTATGGTTTCGTCAAGACTTGCGTTTACACGATAATGAAGCATTACAAGACGCCATGCGTCACGGTAAAGAAATCATACCTGTCTATGTTTTTGATGAACGATTATTTTTAGGAAAGACGAGTCGTTTTGGTTTCCCCAAAACGGGAAAATTTCGCGCTCAATTTATTATAGATAGCATCTATGATTTACGTCAATCATTACGCAAATTGGGTAGTGACTTATTCGTTAGGGTTGGAAAAACAGAAGATGTGCTTTTTGAAATGGCACGGGAGTACAAAACGAGTTGGGTATTTTGCAATCGTGAACGAACCCATGATGAAGAAGAAATTCAGGACGCATTAGAGCAAAAACTATGGTCAATCGGTCAGGAGATTCGTTACAGTCGCGGTAAAATGCTGTATTACACTGCTGATTTGCCCTTTCCTGTTACGCATACGCCTGATACTTTTGCCAGTTTCCGTAAGGAAGTAGAACGTTTTATTCAAGTCCGCCAACCACTACCCGCTCCCACAGAAAAGTTTCCTTACTTGACGGTACGGGTTGAAGCAGGTAATATTCCTATCGTGCAAGATTTTGGTCATGATCATGGCACACAAGATGAACGATCTGCCATTCAACACAAAGGTGGAGAAACAGAAGGTTTGCGGCGACTCCACAGCTATTTTCATGAAACAAAAGCAGTAAGTCATTATAAGAAAACGCATGATGATCTGCTCGGAAGTGATTATTCCAGTAAATTTTCAGCATGGTTAGCACAAGGGTGTTTATCTCCTAAAATGGTGTACCATGAATTAAAACGTTTTGAAAATCAGCATAAGAATAAGAAAAACAAATCAACTTATCTGCTCTTTTATGAGCTATTATGGCGCGATTATTTACGCTTACTTGGTAAAAAACATGGCGATAAAATCTTCAATCGTGGCGGCATACGGGATGAACCCATTATCAGCTTAAAAGAAGATTGGCAACTCTTCCAAGTATGGCTAGACGGGCGAACAGGCGTTCCATTTATTGATGCCAATATGCACGAAATCGCAGAAACAGGCTATATGTCCAATCGAGGTCGGCAAAACGTGGCGAGCTTTTTAATCAAAGACTTACAAGTCAATTGGCAAATGGGCGCAGAGTATTTTGAATCCATTCTAATCGACTATGATATCACGAGTAATTGGGGCAACTGGAATGCGATGGCAGGCGTCAGTACCGACTCGCGCGAAGACCGCTACTACAACATCCTCGCTCAATCTCGCCGCTACGATCCACAAGGCGAATACATTAAATTATGGTTACCCGAATTGGCACAAGTACCCTGTGATAAAGTACATCGTCCCGATACCCTTACAGATACAGAACAAGAAGCATTGCATATTCGCTTGGGCGCAGATTATCCGAAATCAATGGTGAATATGAAAAAATGGGCGTAAATTGCGCGCCAACATGCATCTACAACAACTTAAACTTACTCAGTTCAAAAACTACAGCACGCAGAAACTCGATTTCTCTGCGCGGCTCAATGCCTTTGTAGGTATGAACGGTATGGGTAAAACCAATCTTTTAGATGCGATTTATTACCTCTGTATGTGCAAAAGTCACTTTGGGACAAACGACCGCGATGTAGTGCAGCATGAAGAGGAATTCCTACGCTTGGAGGGCTATTTTTTAAAAAATGAAAAACGAGAAAAGGTAGTCGCCAAAGTCATTCCACGTAAGAAAAAGGAATTTGAACGCAACGATGTCGCTTACGCTAAATTGTCAGAGCACATTGGTCTATTGCCGGTCGTATTTATCGCGCCTGATGATACTTATCTCGCCAAAGATGGCAGCGAAGCCCGTCGCCGCTTCTTGGATAATACCCTTTCGCAACTGGATCGCGAATATCTACGGCATTTAATCAACTATAATAAAGTCCTCAAACAACGCAATGCAGCACTCAAAAATTTCGCCGCCGAGCGTTACTTTGACCCTGCCCTATTACTGATTTATAACGAGCAAATGCTCGCTCCTGCCGCCGTCATTCACGATAAACGTACGGCATGGATGGATACATTTAATCCACTTTTTCAAGAATATTATCGCGTCATTTCGGGCGATCGCGAAGCCGTTGGCGTGCGTTATCGGAGTCAGTTGACTGAGACTGATTTTAATACTTTACTCACCGAAGCGCAAGAAAAAGATCGTATTCTACAACGTTCTACGGTCGGTGTCCACAAAGATGATTTGGTATTTACTATCGAAGGTTATCCATTAAAAAAATTCTCTTCCCAAGGACAACTCAAATCCTTTGTACTTGCCTTAAAACTCGCCCAATACGAACTCCTCCGCCGCGATAAAGCCATTCCGCCGCTACTCCTTTTAGACGACATTTTCGATAAACTCGATCGTGCGCGCGTCCGCCAATTGCTCCAACTTATTTTAGAAAAAGACTTCGGTCAAATTTTCATCACCGATACCCACGAAAGCCGCCTGGCGGAGATCATTGAGGGATTTGGAGCGGACTTTAAAATTTTCAAAGTAGAAAATGGAAAGGCGAATTGAGAATCAAGACTCTACAAAGTTTCTATTTGACGCTGATTTTATATGATTTTTATGATTTAAGTAGGTCGTGAGCGACATTAGACCTACTTAA
>JBGCES010001038.1:0-5441 GCA_045106545.1 Saprospiraceae bacterium | reverse complement strand
AGAAAAGCAAGTCGTGACGCCAACTCAGCGTGCTAAAAGACAAACTGCTGATACGCCCATTGCGTCTGCAACTCCGCCACCTGCGGCAGTAGAAGCGGAAGCGCCCCGTACTGCGCCCGAGCCTTACGAGGCTACCCAAGGTCGCATTGCTGCTGCGCCAGTACAAGCAGATGCTGCATCAATTGCAGTAGAAGAGCAAGCGAGTATTCCTACTGAATACAGCGCGGAATCTGTGCAAACGTTATCTAAAAATCGTACAGCTACAGCGAAAGCTCAACCAACGATGGGATTTAAAAAATTTGCTGCTTTTGTAAAAGAAAATCTGAATTTGGCGGGACAATCGGGTAAAATTAGATGGGTATTCCAATTAGATAATGCGGGAAATCCCATGAATGTAAGAGTAGAAGAATCGCCTACGGGGGACTTGGCAAAACAAGCGCGCTTACTATTTGAAAAAGCGGGAAAATGGAAAAGTGAAGCGAAGAATTCGAGTGAAATCTATCAATACGAATTGGAGTTTTAGGTAAAAGACGTTAGATTTTAGAAGTTAGACCATAAACAAAGAGCGCCATGATTTGCAAAAATCATGGCGCTCTCAGTTTTAGCGACCTAAATACACAATTCCAGCGATCACGCCACCAATCAAAATGACTTCTAGTAGGTTTCCCAAAGTGCGATTCTTGATTCGCAAATTAATCAAAGTCAACACCGAAACGAGCAAACCAATACCCGTAAAAAAGACGATCCTCTCCCAGCTAAAACTATTATAAGCATCCACTTTTTCCAATCGAATTTCGCGCAAAGCGAATAAAAACATCCAATAAAATACCAGACTGATTCCCGTCGTCAACATTCCTGCTAAGAGTAACCAACTGCCATGAATGCCTTTGCGCAAGCTGCTGATACTGCGTAGAATACTCGTAATAATCAGCCAAATGGCGAATAACCGCAGGCCAGTTAGGGCGGCTAAATGCCACTTTGGGAGTAATTCTACTAGCCAATTGGTAGAGAAAAAGATACCAATGAATAAGGCCAGCAGGATGATGATGCCGAAGATGGAAGTGCGTTGGGTGATGGAGCGATCTTCGAAGTTTGCAGTATTATTCATGCTTCGGTTTTTATATGCTAATTGAACAAACTAACTTATGATACGATTCCGTGACCTTCGCTAATTTTTTCCACCGAAAAAATCTCTGCGACCTTCAACGCTGCGGACGTGCTAGAACGGAAAATCTCTGCGTCTTTGCGTTCTCCGCGTTTGTTTGTCAATTCAGCTGTTTCATACCACTAAGTGTTGCATTTTTAAAATATTATTTACACTTTTGGAGAAAACTCCATTATGAAAGAGAAAATCACATTGACTATCAAAGAAGAAATTCTTGAAGTTGCAAAAAAGCATGCCGACAGAAGTGGACAAACAGTAGAAATTTTGGTAGAAAACTACCTGAATTTAATTGCTGCTAGAGTCAAAAATAATTTGAAGTGATTTTTTCTTCATGTTAAGTAATGACAAGAACTCATAGACGCAGTTTTACTCCCCACTCTCCATCAACTCCAACCGCTGATTAATCCCTTTCTCCACCGCCGGCACACCTTCTTCCATCCATTTTGGCATCTCCGCATCCATTAGATAATAATCGAAAAACTGCTGCATTCGCACATTGAAATCTTTCCGATTTTGCAGCTTGACGGGCCAGTGTGGTTCTCCATTATAATTCAACATCCAAGCAGGTTTACCGAGGCGACGTAAACCGACAAACATTTCGATGCCTTGATACCACGGCACCGCGCCGTCTTTGTCATTGTGTAAAATCAGGACAGGTGTATTGACTTTATCCAAAAAGAAAATCGGTGAATTTTCGAGGTAACGCAATGGCTTATCCCAAATCGTCCCGCCAATCCGACTTTGCGTATGTTCGTACTGAAACATCCGACTCAGACCTGAACGCCAGCGAATTCCGCCATAAGCGGAAAACATATTCACGACGGGCGCACCACTTTCTGCGCAAGCAAACATATCCGTTTTGGTAATAATATGCGCGATTTGGTAACCACCCCAACTGTGTCCTTGAATCCCAATTTTAGCTTTATCGACAAAACCTTTGTCAATCAATGAAGTTACGCCCGAAGTCACTGCGTTGAACGCACTTTCGCCTGGATAACCGACGCGATAAGGTACATCAGGATTGAAAATTAAATAGCCACGCGAAGTATAAAACGCATAATTAATCGTCGAGCGACCGGGCGCAGGACGTGGATGGCGGTGCAAACGATCCGAGCTGCGTTCGTAGAAATTGACGAGCATCGGGTATTTCTTTTCTGGGTCAAAATTGGCAGGTTTAGCGAGCATACCCGTTACTTTTTGTCCGTCGAGCGAAGTCCATTCGTATAATTCGATTGATCCCCAAGCGTACTCGCTTTGCTGCGGATTGGCAGTAGAGATTTTGCGCGGTGAAGTTGAGAAATTGCGATTGGTATAGTTCAAATCACCGAAAGTTTGGAAGTTTTCTTTTTTGAAAATCACGGCATCGCTTGCTTGCGCGAAAGCGGGACGACGTTCAAAACTGAAATTATCATCGCGTAGTAAATCCGTTACGGTTCCATCCTTAGCAGAAAGATTTGCATAACCACCTCCTTTAGAAACGTGGTCGAAAATGTGCAGTAATTGTGGTCGTTTTGAGTCAATAAATTCCTCTTCTTCGTTTGTATCAACCCAACGGTAAGTCAGTTTATTTTCGCGTCCTTGCGTTAGACGTTTTGGCGTTTCTACACCACGCGGGTCAAGTTCCCAAATATCGTAGCGGTCGTACACCCAAACGCGCTTGTCGTCCTTTGTCCAACCTGCCGAATTGTACGAATATGGATACATCGGGCGGTCGTTCAATTCATCGTAAAACATGCCTAATTTATTGGTCGTCAACTGCTTAGTCGCAGCACGTTCTATATCATAAGCATACCAAGCGGTATCTGGATTGCTGTACCACATCACAAAATCAGCCTCGGGCGAGAAGCGTGGCGAACCCGCGATATTTTTAGCGATTTGTTTCTTTTTTCCAGTATTGGTATTCACTAAATAAACATCTTTTCCAAGCGGGAAGCCCTCCCAAGAACTTTGTCGCTGATACGGTTTTTCATCGTAAACCAATGCCCAATCCGCATTCTTTTTATCACCCAAACGAAGCTCCGAAATCTCAGGCGAGTTCAATTGTATAAACTTATCATCCTTCGGGTGATACACGACTCGATAAGTCTGTTTCTTATCTCGATCCAAATTAGATTCTTGCTGCGTATGCAATCTTTTATCCTGATAATTCCACACTTCTACATTGACAATCTCCTCATCCAATAGCGAGGTGTCTTGTAAAATCGGTTGCGGCGCAATACCGAAATATAGCATCGAACCATCTTCCGAAAATTCAATTTGACCGTTTTTACTAATCAGATAATCTGTGGGTAGAAATCGATCTTCGTTGTCGGCAATGCGCATCGCTGCGCCATCTTTCACGCGCGCATAAAATAATTCGTGGGGCGGAATTTGCAGATCAGTCGTATCAAAATTGGCTAGAAATGCTAGTTGATCGCCGCTTTCGCTTAAGGTTAAATTTTTAAATTCACCTTCGCTCCGAAAGAAAGGCTTGAGTTGATTTTTTTCAGTATTAAAATGATAAACGCCCGCTAGAAAAGTCGAATCGTTACCTGTACTGGCAACTAAAAAGGAATTACCTTTTTTAGAAAAAGTATATTCCGTCACGTAGGGAATTTCCGTTTCAGTTTGCTGATTTAAATCATAAATGACTAAGCGATGTCCATTTTCTTTATTCTCTTTTTTGGGTTTCTTTCGCGATTTCTTTTCTTTTACCGCAGTCGAATCGGCAGACATTTCTAACTCGCTTTTTTCAAAAAGGACTGCTAAGTGTCCCGACCATTTTTCAGGCATCTTAAACGACTTGACGTTTGGCAAATGCTGCACATCACGCGTATTGACATTAAAAATCGTCAAGGTATCTTTGGGCAGATCATCTTTATCCACTTTGCGGCGACGCATCGCTAAAAGCGAATCTCGAAACGGTTTCGTTTTAAAAACTATATATTGATTATTTGCACTAATTTGCGCTTTTTCGCTGCGATCGAAAGTAAAATCGCGTCCGTTTTGGGCGTCGTGAATAACGAGTTTAGTATCGCCTTCTTCGGGTTTTAATTCATAGGTAACCCAACGCCCATCGGGAGAAATTTGTTCTTGGACGAGGTTATTCCAACTAACGAGTTCCTCATGTCCGAGGACTTTTTTAGCAGCATTTTGAGCATAGGAAGTTTGAATAACAATCAGTAGAATAAAGGAGAGAAGCAGTCGCATATAATTCAATGAATGGTTGAAAAAATGAATGAATGACAAAATACAGTCATCGCCGTAATTTACGAAAATTTACCATGGATTTAATTTGAAAGTCATTTGATAACATTTTGCTACATTCGGACGTTTTGCTTTTGAATATTTACAAACAAATATAATGCTGCATCACTTACTTTTTTTGTTGTTCTTTCTACCTAATACGGCGCACCAGTTTCACGTCAGTAAAAGTCAAATTGAGTATAACTCAGAAGATAAAGCGCTGCAAATTAGCGTACACATCTTTTTGGACGACTTGGAAATAGCCATAGAAGAACGCGGTGGTGGAAAGACGTTTTTGTGTACCGAACGAGAAACCAAAGACGCAGTAGCGATCTTAAAAAAATATCTACAGTCACAACTAAAAATTAACGTAGATGGCGCAGAACGACCCTTTATTTTTTTAGGAAAAGAACTCTCCGAAGACCTCGCCGCGATCTGGTGTTATTTAGAAATTCCAGATTTAGAAACGCCTGCTAGTTTGGAAGTGACCAATCAAATTTTGATGGATTTATATGATGATCAAAAGAACATCGTGCATATCATAGGACCAAATCAACAGACGGGTTATTTTATGATGCAAAAAGGGAAAAGTACGGAGCGCGTCGAGTTTTAAAAAGGAATTTAATTTAAAATAGTCAACATCTACCCCACTTTATCCGATTATATTAGTAGCGTAAAGCACTTCTTCCATTAGCATAAAAAACCTACTAATCCAATATGGCAAAATTTAGAAAATCTGCTGCCCGTTCGCTTGCTCGCTTGCAAACTTATTTTCGCGGCTTCCGCCAAAAAGTTAAAAATCGCACAGGGATTGGTAAAAATCCCATTACCATTGATACCTATTGGGGGTATGGTCGGCAAGATTATTTATTTTTAAAAGGTCGAGTGCTGGAAGATGAGCAAATTGTAGTATCCGATAATGATAATCTGTGGCGTAATCTGGTTAATTCGTACAAACGATTTGAAAGTGATGAGATTCCTAACGCACAAGTAGAAGTTGAATATTTAGGACAATATTTTACTGCAACTACAGACCGAGAAGGATTTTTCA
>JBGCES010001037.1:0-4381 GCA_045106545.1 Saprospiraceae bacterium | reverse complement strand
CTAAAGAAACTTTCACTTTAGAAAATGGCAAAACGGGCGTGCGCTTTAGCGAACAAGCTGCCGCTTACGGCATTGACAATAGCGAACGGACGCGACACGCCACTTTTTTGGATTATGACAATGACGGCTGGCTCGATCTATTTCTACTCAATCAACCGCCCAATCCGGGTAATTATTCTGATTTCTATAGCGTGAATCTGATGACCGAAGAGTGGTCACCGCGCCTCTTTAAAAATAATCAGAATGGTACGTTTACGGATGTTTCCAAAGCAGCTGGAATATTAAAACCTGGCTATGCCAATAGCATCGTTTCGACCGATTTCGATCACGATGGCGATATAGATATTTATCTCACCAATGACTACGAAGCGCCCGATCGCTTATATCAAAATAATGGAAATGGAACGTTTACTGATGTGCTAAAAGAGAAGATCAATCATACCAGTTTTTATTCGATGGGTGTGGATGCGGCGGATATAAATAATGACGGTTGGGCGGATCTGATGACGCTAGATATGGTCGCCGAAGACAATTTTCGACTCAAAGCCAACATGAGCGGCATGAATCCCAAATCGTTTTGGAAGGTAGTGGAAAATGGTGGACATTATCAATACATGTACAATGCCTTGCAGTTAAATAATGATGGACAAAATTTCAGTGATGCGGCGCAAATTACGGGCATGTCGAGTACCGATTGGAGTTGGGCAAATCTGATTGCGGACTTTGATAATGACGGTTGGAAAGATGTTTTTGTGACTAATGGTTTGTTGCGCGATATTCGCAATTCGGATGCGGCAAAGACCTTTCCTAAATACGTTCAAAAAACGATTGACGATTTTATAAAAAACAACCCAAACGCAGGCGAAGTCGGTATTTTTGATATTCTAAATCTCGATGAAGCCTTGGCGTTGTTGCCGAGCGTACCCTTGAAAAATTACGTTTTTCAAAATAATGGCGATCTCAATTTTACCAAACAGGCCGACGATTGGGGACTTGACCAAGAAACCTTTTCTAACGGTGCGGCTTACGCCGATTTGGATAATGATGGCGATTTAGAATTGATTGTGAATAATATAAATGCGCCCGCTTTTATTTTTGAAAACAATGCGAAAGGGAATAATTGGTTTCGATTGCAATTAGTTGATAATCAAGATAATACATCGCTTTATGGAACGAAAATTTCTATCTTTTATGATAATGGAAAATCGCAATTTTTTGAATTTACAAACGTTCGCGGGATGTATTCGACAAGTGAGCAGGTGGCGCATTTTGGGTTGAATAATATTAAAAAAGTAGATGAATTAGTAATTAGTCTACCCAACGGAAAGCAGATTAAAAAAGAAAATATTGCTGCCAATCAAGTTTTAAAAATTAAAGTGAATGAAGCACGTTTACTAAACTTTCAAAGTTTAGTAAACGTAGAAGAGCAACCAGTTTTTGAACCACTCACCGAAACGAATTTATCCCAATTTCAACACCGCGAAAACGACTTTGACGACTACGCCAAACAAGTCCTCCTCCCACACAAAATGTCCCAATTCGGCCCCGCTTTAGCTACGGGCGACATCAATAACGATGGACGAGAAGATGTATTCGTCGGCGGTGCAGCGGGACAAGCGGGGCAGTTTATTTTACAAACTGAAAATGGCGAATTTTCTAATCCAATAAACGTCCCTGATTTCGCTACCGATGCTAACTTTGAAGACGTTGACGCGCTGCTGTTTGATGTAGAAAATGATGGCGATTTAGATCTATACGTAGTCAGTGGCGGCAATGCCTTTCCACCACAAAATCCGAATTATCAAGATCGCTTATACTTAAACGATAATGGAAATTTCACGCGTTCGACTGAGCACTTACCGCGTTTCCGCGAAAGCGGTGGCTGTGTCCGTGCGGCAGATTATGACAATGATGGCGATTTAGATTTATTGATTGGTGGACGTCACCAACCTTGGCAATATCCCGCGCCGACCATCTCCCGTTTTTTGAAAAATGAAAATGGTAAATTCGTCGATGCGACTAAAGCCGTCGCGCCCGATTTGATTCAACTCGGCATGGTCACAGATGCCGTTTGGACAGATTTTGATGGCGATAAAGACCTAGATTTTATCGTAGTAGGAGAGTGGATGCCCATTACCTTTTTTGAGAACCAAGACGGAAAGTTCAATCCAACATCCAATATCCAACATCCAATATCTAACTCCACCGGCTGGTGGTACAGCATCGCAGCCGCCGACGTGGACAATGACGGCGACGATGATTACGTAGTCGGCAATTTAGGTTTAAATTATAAATACAAAGCCTCGCCTGAAGAGCCATTTGAAGTACATTATGATGATTTTGATCAGAGTGGAACGAAAGACATTGTACTGAGTTATTACAACTTTGGTGAGCAATTTCCCTTGCGTGGTCGCTCGTGTTCGAGTGAGCAAATTCCTGATTTAAAACAAAAATTTCCATCCTACAACATCTTTGCGGCAGCGGATATGGAAACGGTTTATGGTGAGGATAATTTAGAAAAAGCGCTGCATTATTCCGCTCAAACTTTCGCTAGTGTTTATATTGAAAATCAAGGAAATGGACAATTCAAAATGATTCCTTTACCCAACGCCGCGCAGTTGTCGAGCATCAATGATATAAAGATAGAAGACTATAATGGGGACGGTCACGTAGATATTTTAGCAGCGGGTAATTTATTTACTTCTGAGATTGAAACGCCGCGCAATGATGCAGGAACGGGCGTATTTTTAAAAGGAGATGGGAAAGGAAACTGGCAATCGTTGTCGATTGATGAAAGCGGGATTAATGTGCCGTTTGATGTTAAGAAAATCGCTACGTTGACTACTGCTAAAGGAACGCGAACAGAGCGGTTATTTTTGTTCGGATGTAATGACGCAGCGTTACAGATTTTTAAATTGAATACGAATAAGCGTGTACCATAAGTTCATCCACCTACAACGTCTTCCCGACGTTGCAGGTATTCATCGCAACTTTTTCAACGAAAAAATACGTTCACTGTCGGAAAGACAGTGGACGTAATAAAATACATAAAATGAAAAAACGCACCTTCATCAAAACCCTTGCCGCTGGTACTTTAGGCGTAGCAACTAGTAGTTCTTTATTTAGTTGTGAATCCAACTCCACACCTACAGAATTAACTGATAATCAAATAGTTAAGCCTAATTTAAAAAAAGAATTGCCCAAAAATTGGGTGTGGGCGCGACCCGATATCAAGCAATCTGATGATTACTGGAAAAAGACGTTTGACCGTTTGCGCAGCGTGAACATCACCGGTTTTTTACCGCAAGTTTATTCGAGTCGGGAAACCTTATTTGACCATCCCGTTTTGACCGTAAAAGAACGTTGGCTGGAGCGGATTATTCCCATCGCACATGCACACGGAATGCAAGTCCATGCCTGGATGTGGACAATGCCGCTGAACGATCAGAAGTTAATTGAAGCGCATCCTGATTGGTTTTCGGTGAACCGCAACGGGCAACCTGCGCATACGCATCCCGCTTATGTGGATTATTATAAATTTATGGATCCTTGTCATCCAGAGGTCCAGGAATTTGTGGCGGGTAATGTAGAAGCCTTGGCAAAAATTGAAGACCTAGATGGTATTCATTTAGATTATGTGCGCCAACCTGATGTCATTTTGGCGGAAGCCTTACAACCCAAATATGACATCGTCCAAGACAAAGAATATCCCGAATATGATTATCCCTATTCGCAGCGTTGTCGGGATGCGTTCAAAGCAGAAACGGGAATCGATCCGATGGATTTAGGCGACGACGCGCCTGCTAATGAAGCATGGCGACAGTTCCGTTATGACGCAGTTTCTAATGTGGTGAATAATTTCGCAGTGCCAATGGCGCGGAAGTACGATAAGAAAATCACGGCAGCCGTTTTTCCAAATTGGGAGAGTGTAAGACAGCAATGGCATCGTTGGGATTTAGATGCGTTTTTACCGATGCTGTATCAAGGTTTTTATAATGAAAATATTCCGTGGATAGGAGAGGAGGTAGCGAAGGCAAAGGCGCGCTTGAATGGTGCACAGAATAATAAACCCGTTTATAGTGGGTTATTTATCCCACACGTGCCAGCGGCGGATTTAGCACAAGCGGTGCAGACCGCGAAAACGGCAGATGCAGCAGGGATTTCGTTGTTTGCTTTGAGTAATATTACGGAGGAGTATTGGACGGCTTTGGCAAAAGAACTGTCATAAAATACGAATGGGATGAAAATGCACTTTTCATCCCATTCAATGTAAAAAAGAGGAAATTTTATTAAAAATAAGGTGCTAATGAACAACTACTAAGCTAAAATAGGGCTGGCGACTTCTTCCTTATGTAAACCTACCACAAGCAGTACAGCAGCA
>JBGCES010001036.1:0-6450 GCA_045106545.1 Saprospiraceae bacterium | reverse complement strand
GCACAAGAAGGCGTTCTACCGAAAAACGAGCAAGGTTCGAGCGTAACGAACATGGTAAAATCTTCAATTTCGGGTGATAATTGGTTGAGTGCCATCGCTTCGGCGTGCGGCTGACCGGGTTCGTTGGTGTGTCCGCGCGCGACGATCTGATTGTCTTTGACGATGACACAGCCGACAGGGGGATTGGGTGCGCATTTGGGACGGGCTTTTCTACCTTCGAGTAAGGCGGCTTGCATGAAATTATGGATAGCTTCTTCGGTGAGTTGTGTTTGTTTTATCATTTTTATTATCATGCAATGCTGGTATATGCTGACCAAGTTGACCTGATTTAGTCCCGTTTTTTTGGTCTAGCTAAAAATATCGACAATATGATAATTCCAACAAATATTGCTGCCATGATCATCAGCCCTTCAAAAGCATTACCCATTATTTTTCCACCTTCATTAGCGTAAGCGCTTTGAGTGATGAAGAAAATTAAGCAATAAACATAGTAGAATTTAGTCTTCATAATGCTTTGAAATTTCCACTTTTATTAGAAAGAAGCTGATTTTATAATTCGTTTTTGATGATTTTTCCATCTTTCATAATCAACTTTAGGTTCTCTTTATATTCAACGAGAACGTCCACATCTTCTAAAGGGTTTTGGTCATAAATTAACAAATCGGCATACGCACCTTTTTTAATTACACCTAAATCTCCTTCCTGATAAGGATTAATTTTTCCCGAAAGTGCGAAAAGTTGCGCATTGCCAGAAGTGGCTTGCTTGAGTATTTCTAAAGAAGTGAACCATCTTTTGCGGGAAGTAAATTCCATCAATGCCCGATGTTCACCACCGAGCGCACCAAAAGCATCTGAGCCATAGGCTAATTTGACCTTGTATTTTTTCGCTAATTCCATTTCGGTTACTGCTCCTGAATTAACGAGTTCACTTTTCTTTATTCTATGCGGTGGACGGGTATCAGGATCGGGTTTAGGTCGCATCGTCCACCAACTTTGTGGAACTAACCAAGCGTCTTTTTCTTTGATTAACCGCATGGCTTCTTCACTGACCAAGTGCCCATGCTCAATACATTTTACCCCTGCATTCAAGGCACGAATTATCCCATCGGAGTTATAAATATGAACGGTCACATAGGTGTCCCAATCTTTGGCAGCTTGCACTGCCGCTTCCATTTCTGCTGGGGTAAATTGTACCGAATGAATAGGGTCAAAATCAGATCCTACGCCACCGCCTGCCATTACTTTCAGTTGCGTAGCGCCATTTTTTAAGTTTTCTCTACTCGCTTTCAGTACTTCGGGCACGCCATCTACTACGAAAGACCAGCCTTGGGCATCCATGGGATGGAGGGCAGCATCTGACCAGTACGGATGACGTTCATTCGCATTACGCAAGTCACCATGTCCAGAGGTTTGGCTGATGAAAGCCCCCGAAGGATAAATCCGTGGACCAGTCGCAATGCCTTCGTCGATGGCTTTTTTTAGTCCCATCACGGGGCCACCAAGATCACGTACTGTAGTGAAACCCAGCATTAGAAAATTTTCTGCTGCCTTAGCTGCACGTACCGAGGTGTACATCCAGTTGGCTTTATTTCTCAATGTGCCCATACCTAAAGTTAGGGCTAAATGTACGTGCGCATCAGAAAGTCCAGGAATCAAATATTTACCCTTTCCATCAATCACCATCGCATTTTCAGGAGCTGTAATGTTCTGACCGACCTGTTCAATTAGGTTGTCAATCACTAAAACATTGCTGTTGGCTACTACTTCGTTTGCAATGCCATCCCAGACGTTTACATTTTTGATAAAAACGGCGTCTTGCGCTAAAAGCGATAGACTAACTAATAAAAAGCAGAGGGTATTAAAAATGGATTTCATAGTTGGTGATAGATAGATGAAATAAAGACATGAATGTGATAGTATGCAAAGCAAATTTTTTAGAAAAATCACCCTTGTCCTAATTCTTTTAAAAACATCTTCCGCACTTCCAAGATATGAGCGTCCATATTTTCTTTATCCCAATCGTCCGTATTGATCGGAGGTAATACCACAACTTTTACCAAAGTAGGTCGGAATACTGCACTATTTTTGGGCATGGCATCGTGGGCATTTTTCAAAATAATCGGAACAATCGGAACGCCCGCTTGCATGGAGAGGTGGAATGCACCTTTTTTGAATTTGCCTAATCGATAGCCATTACTACGTGTCCCTTCTGGGAAAATGACGACCGAAGTACCACTTTGTAAAGCATCGACGGCAGGTTGCATGGCTTCAATAGCTTTTTCGCGGTCGGAGCGATCGACGAAGATGGCACCACCTAATTGTAGCATTTGACCTAAAACGGGTACATTTTTCAATTCCTTCTTCGCAATTCCGACCATATCATGACGAATCAATTTAGCTGCAATCAACATATCTGCTGCACTTTGGTGATTCATAATAAAAACAGCAGGGCGCGTTTCGAGGTGTTTTTGTCCTTTGGTCGAAAGACTGATTCCAGCCATCATCGTTGCCAAATCACCGAAGGTGCTGGTCATAGAGTTGACGCCATCCGTTTTGGAAAATGAAACCAAACCACGAAGTACACCTGCGGCAGCAGCGGGCATCATCGCACCCGCAGTTAAAGCAGTTCGAGCGGCATTGGTCAGTATATTGCCACTACTTTCGGCATTGAAACGCATCACTGGCCAGCCGTTTTGGAAGGCGATGGAGGAGAGTTTATTATTTGGATTGACTGGACGTGGATTACCGACAATTTCTAAAAGCGGCATATCTTCATCGCTATCCGTGTAGAAATAACTTTTTTGTAAATCAATTCCGTTTTGCTCTGCAAATTGTTTACCATAGTATGCTTTTCCATTCCCCCAACAAGCAGGTTCAATTAGGTTACCCGTAAACTTACCGTTGCGAACTTCCATACGCGTACACATCACATGTTCGATACCCAAATCACGAGCGACTGGATCGACCTGATAGGGCGTCGCAGCAGAAACAATGGCGACGGTATGTCCCATGGCTAAGTGCGCTGCAACTAAGGCACGCGACTCTGGAATAACGGAACGAGCAAGATTTTTTAAATATACCTCTTCGCCAACATCAATAAATACTTGTTCGTCAATATTAGTAACCCCTTTTGCACTGATCGCGGCGAGTCCTGCGAAGTTGTCATTGTTCACCGCGTAGGCGATACCACCTGCAACTTGCGATACTAATTCACGAGAAGTGAATTTACCACTTAACAACCTATTTTGTGCAAAACTCTTCACAGAAAAATCGCGAATCAAAGTACGATCTAAATCAAAATAAGCGGCAATATGTGGACCAGTTTCGCCTGCTAGAATATCGCTAGTGAGACTTTCGGTTTTAGAACCAGGCGCAATATTGCGTTCTACGGGAACGTATTTATCCAAGCGTTTGGCTTGGTCGAGCGTGATTTTTTGTAATTGACCAATGTTGTCTGCTAGTTCGTCTAACTGATCGATAAAACGTTGAATATCAGCGGTTTTACGGTCGGTTTTTGATGGGAATAATTTGCGATTTTTCGCTAAACGAATACCATTAACCAAGAACGGACGCGACACGGACTCGATGCGGTGAATTCGTCCTTGCCAATTTAATTCCTCACCGAGCGACATACAAAATTGGACAAATTCCTTCTCATCAAATTCTTCGTTCACATCCCAATCCATCAACCCTTGCGCAACGACGCGGTATGCTTCAATATAATTGTACAATACTACTGGTGCGAGTAGCATTTTACGATTTTTCAATACTTCCAGCAAGTCGTTTTCCTCCATCAAAAATTGCTTCCGCCAATCGGGCGTGATGAAGCGCATATCGCGTTCGACTTCTTCCGTAAATTTCTCTTTGCCAGAATAGAAAAATTCAAATTTGAATAAACTCCGCTGATGCATAATGCTTTGCCAAAATTCAAATTCGCGTTCAGCGAGTGGTAGTCTGGCAATTTTGACTAATGCTAATTCGATAAATGCGCGGTGATACAAATGCTGTACCGCCATATTCGCGTAGTAAGTCGTCTGTAAATATTGGTCGGAAGAGAGCGTGTAGCGCGCGTTTTGTCCTTTTCCACGCGGCAAAAACATGCCTTCTTGATTCAGTAGATTTAACGCCTTTTGTACGCTTGCGCTGATCGGTTGTCCCCGATCCACGAGTGCATCAGATTGGTGCGTTTCAATAAACTCCATGAGTGCGGCCACGTCACTTTCGATGGCGCGTTTGTGTAAGGCAAACTTGGATAATAATGAGATACAAACCAGCGAAGTAGTTGTCACCGGCGTGACCCGATTGATCCGATGTACGAGTTCAAATGCGACTTGTGGAATAGCAGAAGGTGCTTGTCCTGGGCGTTGTGCCACTTCTGGGATCGGTGCGCTTTTTTCACCAGCGATAGCCACAGGTTCGCCAAAACGAATAGAAATTCGACCTAGATTACGACTTAGTTTACGCGTATAATCAATCATCCACGCGAGGTTCTCAGCTTGTTTTTTCTTACCGCGCCCTTCGAGCGTCATTTCTTTCACATCGGGAATTAAATCATAAACTATCGAAACGGGGACGTACTTGACTTCTTGTGTAGAAGCCTGTTCTGCTTCCATGATGTACTTCAAAATTCCCATTTGTGGCCATACCAATTTACCTGTCCGCGAACGCGTTCCTTCAATCGACCACATAAAGCTACCACGCTGATTGAGCACCGTTGCGATATAGTGACGAAGGGTCGCTTTATACACCAAATTATCCTTGAACGATCGACGAATAAAAATCAATCCGTTGTTTTGTCCGACTTGCGCCAAACCTGTGAATCGCAAATTGATACCTGCAAAAATATAAGGTATTGGCAATCCATAGCGCGCCAAAACTAAGCCTAAGATCGCCATATCGATATACGTCTTATGCGTCATCACAAAAGCAATCGGATGTTTGCGCATGAGTCGCGCAACTTGTCGCATTTCAGCGGGATCGACATCGATATTTTTATCGTAAGCACGGGAGAGCAGATATTCCACTGTTTCTACCGTAAAGGCATTGGCGAGTGGCTGCTGTTCGGTGTAGAGTTCTTTCAAGTAGCCTTCCGCTTCCTTTTTGATATCAAAAAGATCTTCGCCTGTTTGAGCGGCTAGCTGAGCGAGTGTTTGTTGAAAGGTCGCATCGTTAAGGACGTCGTGCATGTGTCGCGTGAGTATTAGGGTGTGTAGAAAACAATCGTTTTATAGCAAGTGTCGAAGAATAATTTCCTTTTTTCAAATGGTTTCTTTTTTCTGAGTTAGAAACACATAAAGATAAAATCAATTTGATAAGCAACGATTAAAAATTAACTTCTTGATTTGTGATTCTACGATTACTAAACTTTCAAAGTTGAGTAAACGTAAACAGGGAACTTATTTTCTAATCGTTGCTAAGTTATTCTTTGACCGATAGATAGGAGTAAAGGTAAAGAAAAAAGTATGGAATCTTGAAGTATGAAATACGGAATGACAAATTTATGGAAGTAGGAATTGGAGAATAGCGTTTTGTGAGTTTTTATGCGGTTTAAATTGGTAAGAAAACGAAGTAAATAATTGTACAAAAAATGCTGAATAAGCCTAAGTTTTGCCACGCAGAAATAATTAATTTGGCAATACTTCACGCCTTTTTTCCACCTAAAAAACGGGTGAGAAATTTTTGTTTGCGTCGGCGCGAAAGCGTTAATTGTTCTCCATTTTCCATAATGATGATACCGCCGTCGCCTTTGATATATTCGGTAACAAAAGAAAGATTGATCAGGTGAGATTGATGAATACGAAAGAAGCCAAAATCGGAGAGGAGGGTATCGTATTCTTTGAGGGTTTTGGTGATTAATATTTTCTCGCCATTATGTAAAAAGATGCGGGTATAATTGATTTCACCTTGTAAGTAAATGATATTTTCTAAGGGAATCACCTTAAAGCCATTGACGTTTTGTACGACGAGTTTTTTGATGCGACTATTGTCAAAATTTTCAATCAATACTTGCGTATGATTAGAAACCATATTTTGTTTTTGACGCGCTTCAAATCGTTCGATGACTTGCGTCAATTCACTCAATTGCACCGGTTTTAATAAATAACCAAAAGCAGCAAGTTGAAACGCTTTGATCGCGTACTGATCGTAAGCAGTAATAAAAATGACTTCTGCTTTGAGACCTGGGAGTTGTTGCAAAAGGTCAAAACCCGTTGCTTTTTTGAGTTTTATATCTAAAAATATAAGGTCAGGATTGGAATTACGAATGAGTTTGACGCCCGAAGCCAAATCACTGGCTTCACCAATAATTTCGATTTTTTTTCCAAAGGTCGCCAATAAACTACGCAGCGTTACCCGCGCATTTTTCTCGTCGTCAACGATGATGGTTTTGATCATATCTTTTATTTAGAGGACAGAGGACAGAGGACAGAGGACAGATCGCTGCGCTGACAG
>JBGCES010001035.1:0-5243 GCA_045106545.1 Saprospiraceae bacterium | reverse complement strand
CGGGTCTCCGCAATACTGCGGAGCGAGCTGTGAGCGACATAAGACCTACTTGAATCATAACTTGTTCCGTAGCATTACGGAAAAAATCTGCGTTTATCTGCGTCAAAAACTGTGTCTTTTGCAAAACTTTGTACAAGCCTAATTATTAATAATCTCTCTTGGATAATACTGCCTACAACTTGCTCCGAAGAATTTCGGAGACCTACATGAATCTGTTAAATCCGTTCGATCCGTGGACTATCCTACCTCGTTCGTCTCCAATTTCAACAACAAAAATCCAGCTTCCACATTCTGACCCGCCGCTGCATAAACTTCCTCCACTACCCCACTTTCCGTTGCCTCAATCGTATTTTCCATTTTCATGGAACTAATCACCATCAACGCATCGCCCGCACTTACTTTTTGTCCAGTTTCCACTAAAACTTGCACAATCTGGGAAGGCATCGGCGCGATGTAGCCACCACTTACCTTTTCGGTTTCCTTAATCGGAAAACGGAGTTGCTGAGAAAGCGTCAAATTTCCAGTTTGCGGACTTTGCAGATAGTATGTATTTTCTTTTTTTGCTACAGCAAACGCATATTGAACGCCGTTAAAACGAAAAATGACTTGCTGCGCCATCGCTTTAACTAATTCCACTTGCTGCCTTGTTTCACCTTCATAGAAATGAAACGCCTGTTCACCCACTACTTCATATTTTACACTTAATACCTCTTCTCCGATTTGATAATTTACTTGTTGGGGCGCGTAACGGCTATTACGCCAACCCGACGGCAAAGCGCGTAATAAATCGCGTTCTTGTTCACGCTGTTGCCAATTCCACAACGTCAAAGCGGCGGTAGCAAATTGTTTTTGCTGGTCAGATTTGGTGAGTAGCGTTTTTTCATCAAAATAATTTTGCAAATAGTGTGTATCGTAGTCTCCTTCTTGAATCGCCTTTTGTTGAAAAAGGTGTAATAAGAAGTCTTGATTGGTCGTCAAACCAAGGCATTTTAAATGCTGCAAGGTGTAAGCCATCTTGCGATGCGCGGTACGACGGGACTCGTCCCAAACGATAATTTTAGCAATCATCGGATCGTAGTGAATCGAAATTTCCGAACCCGTTTCGACCGCCGTTTCAATGCGCAATCCATCGACTTGCGGCACTTCCCACAATTGCACTGTTCCAGTAGCGGGCGTAAAATTATTGGTCGCATCTTCGGCATATAAACGCGCTTCTACGGCATAACCTTTTGCAGAAATTTCCGCTTGCTGAATAGATAGCGGTTGCCCTTCAGCGACTTCAATTTGCAATTGTACTAAATCCAAACCCGTCACTTCTTCCGTCACAGGATGCTCGACTTGCAAACGTGTATTGACTTCCAAAAAGTAAAAATCTTGGGTCGTATCATCAAAGATAAACTCAACCGTTCCTGCATTATCGTAATTTAATGCTTTCGCTGCTTGTACAGCGGCTGCGCCCATTTTTTCGCGTAATTCGGCACTCAAAACGGGCGAAGGACTTTCCTCAATCACTTTTTGGTATCGCCGCTGTATGCTACATTCCCGTTCCAAAATATGCAGTGCATTCCCATGTTGATCGCCAAAGATTTGGAATTCAATGTGTCGCCCTTTAGCGATGTATTTTTCAATAATCAATTCCGCATCACCAAAAGCGGATTGTGCTTCGCGTTGGGCAGCTCGAATATTTTTTTCTAAATCCTCGGCGCGATGAACAATGCGCATGCCTTTACCGCCGCCGCCAGCGGTTGCTTTTAATAAAAGTGGAAATTTTATTTTTTTCGCCGCCGCCATTAAAGTTTCCAATTGCTGATCTTCGCCTTGATAACCAGGAATAGTTGGCACATTATGCTGTTGCATAATCGCCTTCGCCCGCGACTTTGATCCCATCGCGCGAATTGCATTTGGATTAGGCCCAATGAAAATGATCTTAGCCACCGCGCATTTTTCCGCGAAAGCGGCATTTTCTGATAAAAATCCGTAGCCCGGATGTATTGCATCTGCTCCTTGCGCTTGCGCGACCGCGATAATTTTATCTTGATCTAAATAGGATTCCGTCGGGTTGCTATTGCCGATATGAACCGCCGTATCTGCCTGCACTACGTAAGGCGCGTCACGATCTGCATCCGAAAAGACAGCGATGCTCCGTATGCCCATTTTGCGGCAAGTGCGAAGGATGCGGGAGGCGATTTCGCCGCGATTGGCGATGAGAATGGCGTTTATCATAAAAAGAAATATTGAACTTACATTTGATCAGGTAAAACAAAATTACTCAAATAAGTTTAAGCTTCACTATTCAAAATAATACAGAGCTATTTCGCTTTTTTATAAAACGCAAAGGGCGCAAAGACGCAGAGTTTTGCTGCTATAACACGCACATAGCTTGGTTTTTAGGTCGCGGAGGATTTTTTCTTGCGATAAAATTAAGCGGAATACGCAAAAAAATGTGTAGTATAAATTTTGCTTGAAACTAGTTGATTTAAACATCTTAGCCTTTAGATTAGTAACCAACCTAGTTTGTCAGATAATTCTGCGAACTTCGCTAGTTTTTTCTACTGAAAAAATCTCTGCGAACTTATATGTTAGGGGCATGTTGAAGCGGAAAACCTCTGCGTCTTCGCGCCCTTTGCGTTTTATAAATTAATTCGTTAATAATTTTTTCGGAATCACTACCCGCTTCGCCCTCAAATACTCCCCCAACGCCTTCGCCTGTCCATCCATTTTCGTCGTCGCCGCCACGCCATCACCGAGAAAGCCAATCAAGTAAAAATTTAAACCCAACAAATTCGGAAAATCGTAACGGATGATTTTACAATTCGCCGCATCGGGTAATAACTCTTTTAAATAGTCAACGGTCAATAATTGTTTCAGATAAGCGTAAGCTGCAGGTGTTTTTCCCCATACGCCAAGGTTCGCATTGCCACCTTTATCGCCCGAACGCGCGGCGCAGATTTCACCTAAATAGGCTTCGACCATTTCTGCATTTGTAAAAGAAATATCTGCACCAACTTCCGCTATTTCAATCGCTTTGCAAGGTTCATCCGAAACAACTTCTTGAGTTGTAACTAATTGATTATCAATAAATATCGATTGCCGCAAATGGCGTTTTTCAATTAAGGTAGGAAAGTGAACGATACGTGGTTTTGGCGGTTGTGGACCATGTTGCCAAGCGACACCAGCGACGGAGCAAAGGGCAGTTTCGACTACTTTGGAAGTGAAAAACTTACCCGCTTTTGCCATATCGCGATCTTGCACAAAAACGCGCAATTGAGCGAAGGCTTCTTCGTTGGAATTCGGATTGTCTTTATGGGTCGGTAAGTATTGAAATTCAATTTTATCAAAGGCTGATTCGCCGCCAATCGCATCTAAAATAATCTCTTGCAACAACTCCACCTTGCGTTCTATATCTAAACCTGCAATGTAGAAAATCATATCGTTTTGAAAACCTGCGTGGCAATTTACCGTCACTTTCGCCGTACTCGTTGCGGGCGATCCTTGTACGTTTTCTACGCGTACGCGATTGGGACTTTCGAGACTTAATTTTATCGTTTCAAAATGCGCAACAACATCAGGCGTGACGTAAGCGGGCGCGTTGATTTCGTACATCAATTGCGCCGTCACCGTACCAATATTGACGATGCCGCCCGTATTTTCGTGTTTGGTAATCACGCAACTTCCATCTGCCTGCATTTCAGCGATGGGGAAACCGAGATTTTTGTAGGTAGGTACTTCATTGTGGAGCGAATAATTACCACCCGTCGCTTGTCCGCCGCATTCGATGATGTGCCCCGCCACGGCTGCACCCGCCAATTGATCCCAATCGTTACGTTGCCAACCGAAATGATAAGCCGCTGGAGCCATTACCACCGAAGTATCGGCAACACGTCCCGTCACCACAATATCCGCCCCTTGCTGCAATGCCTCTACGATTCCCCAACAACCTAAATAAGCATTGGCAGAAACAGGTAACATCTTACTGTCTTTGAGCGTCAACTCCCGATCTAAATGTTTAAAAACCACGCCTTCTTTCTGTAATTTGGACAATCGTGGCATTAAATCATCGCCTTCGATGTAAGCAATTTTAGGCGACAAATTTAATTCATCCGCTACCTTTTGTAAGGCTTCCGCTAAGGCTTTGGGATTTAATCCGCCTGCATTAGTAACCACTTTCACACCGCGTTCCATACACAACTGCATGACTTGCTGCATCTGTTTCAAAAACGTACGCGCATAACCACCTGTCGGGCGTTTGAGTTTACTTTTATATAAAATCGCCATGGTCAATTCGGCGAGATAATCTCCAGTGAGGAAGTCCACTTCGCCGCCCGTGATCATTTCGTGCGCAGCGGAGAGGCGGTCGCCGTAAAAGCCGCTGATATTGGCGATGCGGATGGTAGATTTTGGCATATTGATTAGGTTTATTTCTATGTCTTCAACATCCGCCGTATTAACAACAACTGATGTTTTCATTTTAGAAAATAGCAGGTGTCGGAAAGACACCAGTTATTAAGCAGTTTTTACATTTTTTATACTAACTTGCTTTGGATAATTTCCTATATCTCTGATAAAATTCAATTTTCGTTAGCAAGTCTCAAATATATATCATTCCGAAAACTATTCCTTATCATAATCTGTACTACTTTAAAAGTTATTTTACTCGAAACATCTAATCATTTTATGAATACCACATCCTTAAAAAATTTGTTTTTTTTTACCTTTTCCTTTGTACTTTTCCTTGGTTTCACTGCTTGTGAAGAAACCACGATAGAAGACGATGGTTTAGTCAATGCTAATAACTGGACAGAGCGACAAATTGAAATTCCAACATCGGATTCTTTAGTTGCTGGCTCTACTTACCTTTCCACTTATTCTCAAATTTATAGTCGCTCAGAGCATACGACACACGACCTGACCGTCACTGTGAGTATGCGAAATGTGAGTCGGACGGATTCGTTATATATCACAGCGGCAGATTACTTTGATACCCACGGGGAGTTGATTCGAACTTATTTGAAAAAGCCAATTTATCTTATCCCGATGGAAACCGTAGAAATCGTAATCAATGAAGTAGATAAAGCAGGCGGTACGGGCGCAAATTTTATTTTTGATTGGCACGCAAAACCAGATACCGAAAAACCACATTTTGAAGCCGTAATGATCTCTACTTATGGACAACAAGGACTTTCCTTTGTGACGCACGGTTACGACATCAGAGCGACTCGATAAAGTGAGATTACGGACAAACT
>JBGCES010001034.1:0-3645 GCA_045106545.1 Saprospiraceae bacterium | reverse complement strand
ACGACCACAAAAGGAATCACGCCGATCATAAACGTGCCGTAAAGCATCGCAGGAAATAATTCCCACTGGATATATCCGAAAAAGGCCAAACGAATAAAGAGGAAATTGAAGAGACTGATGCAAAAAATCACACCTAGATTGTACAAAATCCATTTGTAAAAAGTCCAATTATCGCGCGCGCCGAAACGTTGGAGTAGTTGCCCTACGGTCAATTCATAAACAGATCCACCTAAAAAAGTCATACTCCCAAAACCTAGACAAATCCAGATTTTATGCTCCTCTAAATCATTGATTCCAAAAGGCTGAAATGCGAGCAAAAAGAAGGCAACGAACAGGCTGAGATAAAGCAGGATTTTAAAAAAATCTACTTTACGCTCTGGTTGCGGGAAAGGCTTGTGGAACATTTGTACTATGGAGGTTAGAAAATCCATAGGCATAAAAGTAGGAAAAGATAATTTTATTCCGAAATTCTGAGGCAGCTCACATATTTTTGTGACTTTTATCAACGCCTAAATTATTCACTATGAACGAATTACCACAGTTTTATAATCGAACAATTTTGCCAAGTTACTTCACCCTTTTATTTAAAAAATAGTGATTCAGCCAACGATCAAAACCCGCTAATAAAACGACACAACCAGCGATCAAACCCACTATCGTAAAGCTCACTGCGAAGAATAGGGCATTTAGTGAATCGGAATAATTGGTAGTGGTCTCCGTCCCAGTAGATACTAAACTAATTAAAGCAATTAAAACGAGTGGAGTGACTAAACTAGCTGCTACCCACCAACGTAATTTCCACTTGCCCAACAGGTTTTTACCTTTAACCCGTCCGTACTTGACAGGCAAGTTATCCATCACATTTTGCGTAAAGCGCATGGATGGCGCTGCTCCATCCATTTGCTGTAACTGATGTTGCAAGTGCAGTGCTTCGCGGTAAGCATCGCGCCAAACTGGAGATACTTCAATTAATCGCTCAATTTGTTGCAATTCTTTGCCAACTAATTGATTATCAATATATTGCCAGATTTTTTCTTCGTTCAATTGCATATCAATAATTATGTTTTTTTGTTCTTTATAAATTCTGTGATAACGTCAGTCAAAAATGTTTTCAACGCTACTTTGCAGTCGCTTTTTTAAACCATTTTATGTCTGACCACAAATTTCTAAAGAACGTTTTTTTTCTTAAAAATACCAAATAACTCTTTGCCTGCTCGTGGTGGAATGGAGTTATAAGCTGGAGCAAAACTGTTTACTTTAAAGTAAGGCGATAAATACTGTAAATATTCATCTTTAGTTCCCCCAAACGGACGTTTTTCCATACTACCAGTTAACGGAAAATCAAACCAAAGCCCAACTAATTTCCCATCATTTGCCAGTAGTTCATGCATTTGCTTTGCATAGTTGCTGCGATTAGTAGTGGTTGGCGGAAAGGAACAAAAGAAGGTCTGTTCGAGAATTAAATCGTATTGTCCCTGATGCGTAAAAAAGTTACCCTCCATGAGTTGGGAACTAGGAAAATCGGGGATTCTCTTTTGCAATGCCGCCAGTGGTTCGGGAGCAATATCGAGCACAAAAACATTGGTAAATCCTTGCTTAAACAAATATTCCGCCTCGTAGGAATTGCCCGCTCCAGGAATTAAAATTTTCAAATCCTTATCCGTCAATTGATCGATATAAGCGCGTAGGGGAGTGGATGCGGAACCGATGTCCCAGCCCGTTCGCTGTTCCGCGTAACGCGCAGACCAATATTCCTTTTCAGCAGCAGTATTATTGATAGTATTCAATGTAATTATTGATTTAATTTTAAGCGTTTAAGTACAATGACAGAATTAGGGAATGATGGAATGAATTTGCCATGATAATCAGATAATTATGATTAATTCAATCCAGCAGTTCGTGGTATAAAAAGTTTACGTGTAGCTAACCGCGAATGCGGTTGAACTCCCGTAGAATTACGGGAGTTAAACTACTTCGTAGTTAGCAAGCGTAAATATCTTACACTAAGAATAGCTGAATTAAATATATCTCACTGCTTAGACAAGCTCTAATTTTACTTAAGTAGGCAAGCAGGTTAATTGTTGAACTGTTTAATTGTTTAGCCGTTCTAACATGCTTGTATTCAATGTTTTATAGGTAATTATTAAACAAATTTGCTTGACTACTTCCCCCGTTTTTGATATTCTTTACGAATAGCTTCAATGATATTTTTCTTACTTATTTCGTGGCTTTTTTCTTGAATAGCTTTCAGCGTACAGCTTTGTAGAATATTAATAATCGAACCGCCTGATAATTCATAATCTTCCGCTAGTTGATTAAAATCCACATCCGCAGCAGGTTTAATTCGGCAATTGAAGATGTTTTTCCAAAGTCTTAATCGTTGACTTCGATCGGGCAGAGGGAAATGGATCATTGATTGAAAACGCCTACTAAAAGCAGCATCAATATTTGACTTCTGATTAGCAGCCATAATGACAATTCCAGAAAAATCTTCGATTCGTTGTAATAGAAATGCAATCTCCTGATTGGCAAATCGATCATTACTGGAATTTATTTGGGTTCTTTTTCCAAACAAAGCATCTGCTTCATCAAAAAATAATATCCAGTGCTGTTTTTCCGCATAATCGAATATTCTAGCTAGATTTTTCTCTGTTTCCCCAATGTATTTTGAAACGATAAGCGAAAGATCAACCCGATATACATCATGCTTACCCGCCTTACCAATAAGACTAGCTGCCAGTTTTTTTCCCGTTCCCGCTGGTCCGTAAAAAAGACTCCTAAATCCAGGTTTCACCATCTTGCTAAATACTGGATCTGCCATTAATTGGTCTTGATGCTCAATCCAAGTTTTAAGTTCCATTAACTCCGTCATCACGGCTGGACTGACAACGAGATCTTCCCATTCCAAGGTGGTCGTGATGCGCTTAGCAGGAAAAAAATCTGTTGATGCTGGTGTATATTGCTCACCCGTGGTCAACTTATGAAAGAACGCTTCATTTATGCGCAGACGACCACTTAGGAACGGTTCACTTGCATCGGCTCGTTCGAGCTGAAGGATCTGTTCAACTGCAAAAGGATGCTTGGGACTAAACATCGCTCCCAGCTTTAAACGCTCATGCAACTCAGGAGCTACTAAAAAAGCGGCGGTCTCTCCAGTAGGTAAGAATCCTGCATGATCTTTTCCTATGTAGCCACCAAATTCCGTAAACGGTCGGTCTAATTGGGGATTTTTTGTAAAAAACAGGTCGAGTATATGGGGGCGGAGATGTGGTGCTAAAGCCAAACCAAGGACTAAACGTTCAGCTGTTCCAAAACCATTTTGCAAAACCATCTGTGCAAAATCGGATTCATCATTTTCCAGATTTGGTGGCACAGGGAAATCCGCTAGCTCTGATTGGTTAAAATAGTTCTTAAACCTAACCTCCAAAGCGATAGTAAACCAATCTAACTCTCGTTCCAGACAGCTATGGTTAATGATTGTTTTATTGTTTTCTCTTTTCATGTTTAGTTTGTGGTTTCGGTGGTTGCTAACGGTTCGTATATGTGGCGTGACCAGCTTTTGCTGGGTATGAAGTCGGGTAGGTCAGGGCGTCACCGCCCTTTCCCCCCTCAGAACTGCCCGTGCCACTTTCACGGCAAGCAGCT
>JBGCES010001033.1:0-2993 GCA_045106545.1 Saprospiraceae bacterium | reverse complement strand
GAGAAAAATTTATTAATCACAAAAAATACACAGGTTAAAAACCTGTGCTCCGTCATGAACCGCATCCAACACCTTTTCCAAAATAAAACCAGCGACATCCTAAACATCTATTTCACCGCTGGTTATCCCAAGCTAGATGATACTGGCTTGATAATCAAATCGTTAGCCGACGCTGGCGTAGATTTAATCGAAATCGGTATGCCGTATTCCGATCCGTTGGCGGACGGACCAACCATTCAAGAAAGCGGAACGGCAGCCATTGCAAACGGGATGACGCTACCGATTTTATTCAAACAAATCAAAGATGTACGTCAACGCACGGACGTGCCGTTGATTTTGATGGGTTACTTTAATCAAGTGATGCAGTACGGCGAACAGGCGTTTGTCGATAAGTGCGCCGAAGTTGGGGTTGATGGCTTGATTTTGCCCGATTTGCCGCTGTTTGAATACGAAAGTTACTTCCGTGAAATGGTTGAAGCGGCAGGGCTAACGGTTAGTTTTTTGATTACGCCACAGACGAGCGACGAGCGGATTCGTAAAGTGGATGAACTCACCGAAGGCTTTATTTATATGGTTTCTTCGGCTTCCATTACGGGCGGTAAAGGTGGCATTTCGCCGCAGCAAATCGCTTATTTTGAACGCATCAATGCGATGCAATTGCGCAATCCGCGTTTGATTGGTTTTGGTATATCGGATCATGATACGTTTAGTACGGCTTGCGATTATGCGAACGGGGCGATTATTGGGAGTGCGTTTATTCGGGCGTTGGCGAAAGGGGAAAGTGTGGAAGCGACGACGCAGGAGTTTGTGGCGATGGTGCGCGGGGCGGTAGCGGTTTAATTGAGAATTGAAAATGGAGAATTGAGAATGTTCAAAGTACAAGAAGTTTTAGCTAAAACGGGGGAGTTGATTACGATTCGGGAAGCGGTAACTGCGGATGCGGTGGCGTTGCGGACGTTGAAGTTGAGTTATGTGCGCGGCACGACGACGATTCCGATGTATGCTGATGAATATAAAAATGACGATGCCGCTGAAGCGGTGATGATTGCCGAATATCAGCAATCGTCGAATCGACTGATCTTATTAGCGGAATTCGACGGACAGTTGATTGGAAATATTGATCTGACGGGACATCAGCGGCGTAAATTAGCCCACACAGGTATGATTGGAATGGGCATTCATAACGATTGGCAAGGACGCGGCATCGGTTCGATGTTGTTGCAAGCTGCCTTGGAATGGGCAGTAGATTCGCCACTGAAAATTGTTTGGTTGGAGGTCTATGCTACTAATTTGGCAGGTCGCAGCATCTATGAAAAATGCGGTTTTCAAACCATTGGTACCATGCCTAATTTTATTAATGAAAATGGGCAGTTTATTGATAAAATAGTCATGCAGATGGAAGTTGGTAGTAGGTGAGTTGGTAGTTTGTAGTTGCCCACCGTTATTGAAGCTAAATTAGGTTGGGTATTTGGAGACTTTTACAAATGTCCAAGTGTTTTCCGCGCTTTTCGGTTAATTTTTTTTGTCAGAAAAAAATCCTCCGCGCGCTAAAATATCTCGCTCGTACACGCTAAAAATGAAGAACCCTCCGCGTCCTCTGCGTTTCAATTATAAATATCTAGCGCGTTGATAAATAATTGATTTTCAACCCTTTAACTTCCTCCAGTTTATCCACCTCCTCTATTCTTACCTCTGCAATTCCCGCTTTAATATACCGCATTCTATCTTCCACTTCTGATTTAGAAATTGCAATCGACACCTTCCCAATCGTTCCAAAATCCTGCGCCACCATTTCCAAATCTAATTTTTTAATCGTATTCATCACCTGCGACATCAGCGCATAATCGAACGTCAATTCATAAATATCTTCCACCGTCTTAGTGATGATTTCCGCTTGTCGCAACGCGTCTGCCGTAGCGGAACGATAAGCATTGATCAGACCAGAAACGCCCAACTTTGTCCCACCAAAATAACGGACAACGACCACAAAAACATTGGTCACACCAAAGCTATCTAATTGCCCCAAAATCGGTCGCCCAGCCGAACCACTTGGCTCGCCGTCGTCGTTAGCGCGAAAGTTGTTTTTATCTAAACCCAAACGAAAAGCAAAGCAGTGATGACGTGCTTTAAAGTGCTCTTTTTTAACTTCTGCTAGCGCATTTTGCCAATCTTTTTCACTGTAGGCAGGGTAGGCATAAGCGAGGAATTTACTCCCTTTTTCTTTGTATTCGCCCGTGGTGGGCGCGGCGATGGTATTGTATTCGTCGGGTTTGAGCATATTGAGTGTTTTTTCTGGAAGGCATGGGACTGAAGTCCCATGTTTAGAAGTTTCACAAGGGTTTTCAACCCTGTAAGGAAATAACTTTATGTTTGAATGATGCGCCGTCTGCCGTCCACCGTCCACCTTCTACCGTCCACCGTCTTTCACATTAATCCGCGTAACATAATTAAAAAACCAATTGGGAAAGAAGCGTTTAAAATAAATACCTAAGGTTTCTTTTCCGCCAATTACGACTTCCTTTTTACCAGCGGAAATGGCTTTTAACGCCTTTTTTGCAAAAACATCCGCTGCCATGCCATTCGCTTGTCCTTTATCCAATTGATTATTGGTCGTTCCGTCGCCCATCATGGCGTGGTAAGAAAGTTCGGTTTTGATATAGCCAGGGCAAAAAGTCGTGACTTGGATGCCTTGATTAAATGTCTCCGCGCGTAACGCATCGAAAAAGCCATGCAGTGCGTGCTTACTCGCCGCATACGCTGAACGCAGAGGCGTACCAAATTTCCCTACCAAACTGCTAATTACTACGATATGACCATTTCCACGAGCTATCATTTGCGGTAAGACCGCTTTCGTCATCGCCACTGCGCCGTAAAAATTAACTTGCATGACGCGGTCAATCACGTGCATTTCTGTATCTACTACTCGCGCGCGTTGCGAAATTCCCGCATTATTCACCAAAATATCAATCCCGCCCGTTTTTTCGATGATGGCT
>JBGCES010001032.1:0-16825 GCA_045106545.1 Saprospiraceae bacterium | reverse complement strand
GGGTAATTTTTCCGATATACTGCGTTAAAAAATATTTCCGTAGAAGGACTCCCGAGACAAGCGTCGGGACAAGTTATGCAAAGATTTTTTGCCTCCGAAATTCTTCGGAGCAGGCTTTGCCTATCGAAAAAATTACTATCGTCAAAAGTGTCGCTTATATCAATCGAAGTACTTACCAATAGAGTGATAGTCTTACAAACAAGTTCTGCCATAAAAAAATGTATGGCAGAACAAACTGCGCAACATCAATTATTAATTCACAATCGTAATATCTCCGACTACCTTACGGCTAACCATTTCTCCAAATTCTTCTCCTTCATACTGAATCACATAAGTGTAAATTCCTGCCTGCACCGTTTCGGTATAACGCCCTGTTTTGGCATTCCAAAAGTCATTGATATTTTGTGTTTCAAAAACCAACCGTCCCCAGCGGTCATAAATTAACAAACGGAAAGTCGTAATCGGACAAGTAGGATAAATTTCTAGTAAATCGTTATTGCCATCATCGTTAGGTGAGAAAATATTGTGCACAAATAAATCACAGGGACGACAAGTATTAAAAATAACCTCAATTTCATCCATTAATGTACAAGACAAACGGCTGATCGTCAATTGATAGATTCCAGTAGTGGTTATCGTAAGATCGTTCGTTGTTTCATTGGTGTTCCAGCGGTACTGATAAGGTGCATTGGCAGGTACAGCGAGTGAAATTTCTTTCACTTCATCTTCGCATAAAATCGTATCCGCAGGCAGAAATTCCGCTGCTAAATCAATCCGCCCATCCAGTATTTCAATCGAATCACGCAGTTCTAAATTACAAACCGTATCAATTCCTACCCAATAAATACCCGGTTCAGTAACGGTATAAAAAGGCTCCGTCGAACCATCCTGCCATTGGTAGGCTGCATTTTGAATATCTACGCCTAAGGTGATTGGTTCGCCACTACAAAGTACTGCTTGTTCGGCGAATAGCTTTTGTTCCTCTAGTTCATACAATTCGATATTATCAAGATAAATGTAGTGATCACAATTCGCATCATTGACGGAAAGTACTAGATTTCGGATCGTTTCTGGCGGCGAAAAGCAAATTTCGTATAGTTGAAATTCTTTGTTATTAATAACAGAGGTTTCTCCTAAAAAAATAGCGTCACTGCGGGTAGCGATATAGTTGGGCTGAGTGGTCATCGGTCCAGGACGGCGATTAAATCCATAAACTTGTACACTGATGCAAATCTGTTCTAAGAACTCTGCATCAGCGGCATATAACCGCAAATAATATTGTTTACCCGCTTCCAAAGGTTGTGCAAGTGTCTGCCCAAAGGACTCTTGAGCTGGAAAGTCAGGATCGGATTTCCAAATGCCCATTCCTGCATAAGCTATTCCATAAACAGGTGGAATATTGATAAAATTAGGATCGACAAATAAGTCCGCAGAAACTGAAATCGGATACCAATGTCTTGCTAAAGTGATTTGTGAAATATCATCAGGTGGTCGGCTGTAATCTTCAAAACTACCGTTTTGAATTAGGTTTTGCGCGTTCGTTCTTAATGCAAAAAAATAGCAACACAATAAGAAACCCATCCAAAAACCTATATAAGTTTTAGTTGTCACAATGGAAAATAGTTTTAGTCGCAAAATAGGATTAGCTAAAATAAGAAAAATTTGGTGTTTCAATTGATTCAATTGCTACTACTAAAGACGCAAGCCTTTATCGCAACTGTCCACATTTGAACGTAAAAATGTTCATTTATGAACAGTTTTTATTTTAAAATAAACAAATAAAAATCCATAATAAACTGACAATCAATTTTTTATAAAAACTGGCATAACCATTGGAAACAATATTAACATAAGTTGTAAAGTTTTTCCTCATCAACCTTTTACCCATTTTATTACAACTACGGAAACTAAAACTAATTCTTATGTTCAAGAATCATTTAAAAATCGCTATTCGCCAGTTAAGTCGCAATAAGTTTTTTTCGTCACTTAACATTTTAGGATTATCGCTCGGAATGGCACTCGCTATTCTAATTGGGCTTTTCGTACAAAATGAATTAAGCTATGACAACTGGATGAATGACAGTGAGGAAACTTACCGTGTTTATCGCAATCGAGGGAACAACACCGCTTGGACGCCAAGTCCTCTAGCGGCTAAATTGAATAGTGACTATCCAGAAGTTGAGGTTGCTGGGGCTTGGGCACCACGAGGCGAGCAACTCGTCGCCTATGCGGGTAACGATATTTATGTAGAACATACGGCTCAAGTGGATAGTACTTTCTTTTCTGTTTTGGAAATGACCTTTAAAATGGGAAATCCTGCCACGGCGATGAATCAGCCTAACTCCATGGTGATCACCGACCAATTAGCAGAGCGAATTTTCGGAGATGCTAATCCAATGGGACAAGTGCTCAATTTAGATGCAACGAATGATTTTACGATCACAGGTATTATTGATACCAAAGGCAAAAAAAGTCATGTTAATTCGGAAATCTTCACGCGCTTTACCCAATATGGTACTTATTGGGCGGGTAACAATCGCACGACTTACGTTCAATTAAAACCGAAAGCTAATCCGCAACAATTAGCCGAAAAACTGGACACGGATATTACGACATTAATTGAGGAACAAGCTGCCGCTAATAACGAGCGACTCAATAAAGGTGATTTATTCACTTGGGCATTACAGCCACTAGGTGATATTTATTTAAAATCTGAAGGTTGGACATCCCAAGTTGAACGGGTGGGCAGTATGCGTAATGTTTATATTTTTGGTTTGATTGCTTTTTTAATTTTATTTGTAGCCGTTATCAACTATGTAAATCTGACCACCGCTCGCGCTAGTCAACGTAGCAAAGAAATCGGAGTAAAAAAAGTAACGGGCGCAGGTCGTGGCATGCTGACCCGCCAATTTTTAACAGAATCGACTTTGCAGACCGTTGTTGCTAGTGTTTTTGCCGTGCTGTTAGCTGTTGCCTTTCTGCCTATCTTCAATACGGTCACGAATCGCGAATTAGCGATTATGCAAAACCTGTTTTGGATTGTCCCTACGATCTTTGTTTTGGCAATCGTGATTGGAATTATTGCAGGAAGTTATCCTGCCTTTGTGATGTCTGGTTTCCAACCCGTCACGGCGCTCAAGTCTAACTTTTTCAATACAGGGCAAAACGGAACGTTCCGTAAAGTATTGGTGACTAGTCAGTTTACGGTTTCGATTACTTTACTGATTGTCATGGCGTTTATCTATCGACAGGTCAATTTTATGACTAGCCAAGATCTAGGATTTAAACCCGAACAAGTACTGGTCGTACCTATGACTTACGACAATGCGCAATATCGAGTGGCGCAACTCAAAAATCGCTTTGAACAAATTCCTGGTGTAGAAGCACTGACCACTGCCTCTAGTTTTCCAGGTGATTTCTTACCCGATTGGGCAATGGAACTAGAAGGGCGCGACGAACGCATCGTTACTTGGCTGATGTATGCGGATGAAAATTTCAAAGAAGTATTAGATATTGAAATGGTAGCGGGTCGATTTATGAAAGATGAAATTGCCAGCGATAGCGTAGATAATTTTATTGTCAACGAAGAATTTGTCCAACAAAATAATATTGAAAATCCCATCGGGCGGCGCATAAAATGGAATGGTAGTGAGGAGTATGGACGAATCGTCGGGGTAATGAAAAACTTCCATTATCGCGGCTTGACGGACGAAATTATGCCGCTGGTTATGAACACGACGCACTGGCGCAATAAAGTAGGATTTAAATTATCAACGACCAATTTACCAACTACCATTGCGGCAATCAAAGAGGTTTGGGCAGAAATAGAACCGACTCACCCGATGCGCTATTCCTTTTTGGATGAAAATTTCAATGCGCTTTACGCGGAACAAGAACGCTTTGGTCAGTCCATTTTATACGCTACTTTTTTGACTTTATTCATTGCTTTATTAGGACTATTTGGCTTAACGGCTTATACCGTCGAACGACGCAATAAAGAAATTAGCATTCGTAAAGTGTTGGGTGCATCCGTTACTGGTTTGGTCGGCTTGTTGAGTAAGGATTTTATGAAACTGATCGCCATTGCCAGCGTCGTTGCTGTCCCCGTTGGTTACTTGCTCGCTGATTCATGGCTGACGCAATTTGCCTACCGCACGGACTTATCTTGGTGGGTATTTGCCGCAGCAAGTTCCGTGATTTTACTAATCGGATTTCTGACGGTGAGTATGCAAAGCATGAAGGCGGCGTTGACGAATCCAGTGGAGTGGTTGCGAGGGGATTGATATTATTGAATGTTGGATATTCGATTGGGGATATTGGACAATTAACAATTATTTCAGAAAACGGGTTAAGGCATTTTATCGCCTTAACCCGTTTTGTTTTTATGACTTAGTTTCGATTAGCTCAGAGATTTCATCATTCTCTTTATGAAACTCTAGATCTTCATAAATTTCGGCTAAAGGTAGTTCGACACCTAAATTTGGCAAAGGAATTACCATATTACTAACTCCCCCTGTTTCGGTACATATTTTGCCCTTATATACGCATCTTTAATAATTGCAAAATAAATTCCATTTTATCGCTACTCCTACCACATCCCCTCCATTTTTATCGGTCGTATCTCCTGTTTATCGCGCCGAAGCCATTGTTGACAAACTCGTCAAAGAGGTAGTTGAACAATTGGAGGAACTCACGCCAAATTATGAATTTATCTTAGTCGAAGATGGTAGCCCCGATGAATCTTGGGCGGCTATCCAGACCGCTTGCAAACAAAATCCTCGTATCAAAGGAATAAAACTCAGTCGCAATTTTGGTCAGCACTACGCGATTACGGCTGGGCTAGCTGCGGCTAAAGGGGAATGGATGATAGTAATGGATTGTGATTTACAAGATCGCCCTGAAGAAATTCCTCGGTTGTTTGCCAAAGCACAAGCAGGCTACGAATTAGTATTCGCTCGCCGTGTGATACGCCAAGACAATTTCCTAAAAAGATTATCCTCGAAAGCTTTTTATCGCTTATTCAGTTATCTAACAGATACGCATCAGGACAGCAGTATTGCCAATTTTGGAATCTATCACCGAAAGGCAATAAATGCCGTATTGTCGATGCAAGATCACTTGCGCTACTTCCCTACCATGTCGCAATGGATTGGGTTTAATCGAGCATACTTAGATGTCAGTCATGGACAACGAGATAGCGGTGAAAGTAGTTATTCGTGGCGCAGTCTTTTTCGTTTAGCATGGAATAATATTATTGCATTTTCAGATAAACCACTGCGCTTAACCATCAAATTTGGTCTGATCATCGCCTTAGGATCTGCACTGATCGGTATATGGTATTTGTATCAATATTTCACGGGACAAATTGTGGTGATTGGTTTTGCGAGTTTAATTATTTCGATCTGGTTCTTATCGGGAGTAATCATTTTTATCTTAGGTATGATTGGGATTTATTTGAGTAAGGTTTTTGAAAAAGTAAAAGAAAGACCGACTTATATTATTCATCAACAACTAAATTTTGAGCCTATTCCTCAAGAAAATTTCCATTCAAAAGGTGCGATTCAGCATGTCTGATATAATTTAAAAACCCGCTTCCTTTAGTGTTCTTTAATCTTTCCTTACCAAATTTAACCCATGACCGTTGCGCTTTATTTAATGACAAAAAAAGGGCTTAAAAGCCTCGAAGCATTAGTCGCTGCTGAGTTGCAAGCGGTCATTGAAGTTGTGGTCGTCGGTCGAGATAAAAATATAAAATGCGATTATGCCGCAGAGATTATTGCATTATGTACCAGCCAAAATATCCCTTGGGCAGAACGAAAAACCCAGATCACCATTAGTAGTTCTTATGCGATTGCCATTTCGTGGCGCTGGTTGATTCATTTAGGAAACTGCGAATTGCTCGTTTTTCATGATTCACTCCTACCTAAATATCGCGGATTCGCGCCATTGGTCAATCAATTGATTGCGGGCGATGCTACAATTGGCGTCACTGCGCTTTTTGCGACCGAACAATATGATTGTGGCGACATTATTGCACAGGAACAAACAGAGATTAAATTTCCCATTATTATTGCTGATGCGATAGAAATCGTGAGTGGGCTCTATCAAAAGCTCATTTGCAACATTACTCAACAACTCGCTAATCGAACTCCCCTCCCTCGACGGGCGCAAATTGAAGCAGACGCTACTTATAGTTTATGGCGCGATGCGGAAGACTATTTTATTGATTGGTCGCAATCCGCAAGCCACATTCGGCGACATATCGATGCGGTTGGTTTTCCTTATCAGGGAGCAAAAACTCGCCTGAAAGATGAAATCATTACCATTGAAAAAGCCGAAGAATGGACAGACGTCAATATTGTAAACCGAACCTCAGGTAAGGTCATTTTTATTCGAGATAACTACCCCGTAGTGGTGTGTGGAACAGGCTTATTGCAGATAAAGGCAGCAAAAGACGCAAATGGCGATAGCGTCATTCCTTTAAAACAATTTAGAGTTCGATTCCAATGAAAATACCATTCAACAAGCCCTTTCTAACGGGCAAAGAAGCACATTATCTGTACCAAGCCGTCTATTCGGGTAAGCTCTCGGGCAATGGGCAATTCACTCAAAAGTGCCAACAATTATTAGAACAATCCTACCAATTCAAAAAATGCCTACTCACTACTTCCTGCACGGATGCCTTAGAAATGTGTGCGATATTAGCCAATATTCAGCAGGGTGACGAAGTCATTATGCCCTCTTATACTTTTGTTTCTACCGCTAACGCCTTTGTGAGTCGAGGTGCAAAAATTGTCTTTGCCGATAGCGGCCCACGTCATCCTAATCTCGATCCACTACAACTACCCGCTTTAATTACCGCACGGACAAAAGCGATTGTCGTGGTTCATTATGCGGGCGTTGCTTGCAATATGGATCCTATTTTAAAAATAGCTAAAGCAAAAGGTATTATCGTCATTGAAGATGCGGCACAAGCTATTGATAGTTTTTACAAAGGCAAACCATTGGGCAGTATTGGCAGTTTAGGAACATTTTCCTTTCACGAAACGAAAAATATTATTGCGGGCGAAGGCGGCGCATTGACCATCAATGAATATCAATTTCTCAAACGAGCGGAAATTATATGGGAAAAAGGAACAAATCGAGCCGCTTTCTTTCGGGGAGAAATTGACAAATACGGCTGGGTAGATGTGGGTTCTTCTTTTCTTCCATCGGAAGTCGTAGCGGGTTTTCTTTTTGCGCAGCTAGAAAATTTACATCAGATTCAAGAACGGCGAATTTTGCTCTGGAATACCTATTACGAAGCACTGCGTTCGCTTTCTGCAGAGCGATATTTCAGCTTACCTGAAATTCCTACTTACGCGAGTAACAACGCCCATATATTCTATTTGATTTGTAATTCATTGGAAGAACGAACGGCTTTGATTAAGTACCTAAAAAGTCAGGGTATTCTAGCCGTTTTCCATTATTTATCACTCCATAGTAGTCCTTATTATCACGATAAACACGACGGACGTGAATTGCCCAATAGCGACCGCTTTTCTGATTGTTTACTGCGCTTACCGATGTTCTACGAACTCGAAATAGAGCAAGTTTTAGAAATCACCCAACACATCAAATCATTTTATTTGCAACATGCCGTACCTCCTATTCATTCTATATCTATTCCTCAGTCTGTTAGTCGGAAAGCAAGTCATTAGCCGTTGGGGATTAGCAGAATTACCACTTTTTTCTCGTGCACTTCTTGGATATTTACTATTGGAAGGGCTAAGCTTTTCCGTGTTTGTACTATTAAATTCATTAGGTCTTACGCCTGATTTTGGGCATACCTTCTGGACACTGGGGTTAATTTTTATACCTACGCTTTTTCCTTTTTCTTTTCTAAAAATTGGCAATTGGCTCAAGCAAAAAAAGCACTCGCGTACCACTAATCAACTGGCATTTTCGCTCGCGATATCAGAGGTCAAAAACCTTACACCATTCGTTTCTAATGCAAATTTAGCAACAAGAACTGCAACAACTAATTCGTCATGTAGATCAGAAACTACTCCAAATTTAAATCAGAAAAAAACCCTATTTCACCAACGATTTATACCTGCATCTATCCTTTTTACTTTCCTATTACTTGCTTACTTTACCGAAGCCAATAGTCAAATTTTCGCAGTGCTGACGGGAGAAGGAGTCATTTATCAAGACATTGCTTACCACGCCGGACTCACCAATGCGATTATGGAATGGGGATTTCCAGTCGTAGATTATCAATATGCTGGGCGGTATATCGGCTATCATTTTTTTACGCATTTTATTTGCGCTAAGTGGGTGTATTTATTGGGTATTAGTGCCGAGGTTGTTTACGTAAGTTTATTTACTATTTTTAGTTTGCTGGCGTATAGTTTACTAATCACGGAGGTAAGTCAACGGATTTTACCCAAACGGCAATTATCTAAGTGGAAACAGATCGGAATTGGAATACTTGCGTTCTATGCGCATTTAATCTTAGGTGGGTATTTTGCGAACGCTACCTTTTCCTTCTATTTCAGTTATTCCTTTCAGTTTCAAATTTTGCTATTATTAATTATCCTAAATATTTTATCCATAAAAGTTAAAAACCCGCTTCCTTATTTTTCCTTACTCCTATTCACTTTCGCAATTAGCATTATTACCAAAGGTTCGAGTTTACCTTTGTTACTTGCAGGATTTGGTTGGCTGAGTCTAACGCTTTGGATGAAGGAGAGAAAATTTCCTTTGGCGTGGATGAGTTTTACTGCAATAGCAACTGTAGTAGGTGCTGCCATCTATGCGTTCTTTTTTACGAATGCAGACAACCCTGATTTTTTATCTTTTTTCGGTTACAATGATGATTTAATTGTGCTATTTACATCGTATCACATATTAGATAAAGTCATTCCCAATCTAGCCGCTTGGAGTCCATATTTATTCTTACCGCTATTGTTGATTTCAGTGGTAGGCTTTCGTTGGTTAGCATGGAAAGAATGGCAAGATCCGCGCGTCGCTTTTAGTGCTGGAATGTTGATTGCTGGTGTGATCTTTTGTTTGTTTTTCACCAATAATCCTGCTTACTTTCTCTTGCCAACCGTATTTATTTCGGGAGCATTAGCCATTATTTATTTTATAAAAAAGAAGAATGCGTTACCTCAATGGCAAGTCTATTTAGTGACCGCACTACTTATCTTATCAACTTACCCGATCAGCAGTAAGGGATTTAGTATTTCCAAAGGCTTAAAAAAGTATGCGCAGACGCATTACGCCATGACTGAAACGAGATACGAATTATATCAGTTTATCAATCAAAACACGGAGCCGACCGATATTATTTTCACGCCTACGCTGTCCACTTCTGCCGCAGGCACTGCACATAATTATTTCCCCGCCGCTTTCGCTAAACGATCATTTTTACTCGGTGGCTACCTTTTTGGGGGGTTGATTTATGCGGAAGATTTTGCTAATCGGGTCGCCTTAGTCGATAGCTTTTCTCTACAAAACGTAGCTGCTTATTCGCAATTAAGAAAATATAACTGCCACTATATTTTAATTGAAAAAGTAGCCGCTACACCAAGATTATTACAAGAGTTAGATGCGTCATCGACCAGTAAACAACAACAATATGAAGTGCTTTTAGAAAATGAAGCGGGAATGATATTGAAACTAAATTCAATAATCCAAGATTAGATAAATGTATTGAGTATCAGTTCCATCCCAGTTTCTTCCGCTCCTCCCAATATATTGCTGGATCAACTTTAAAATTCGCTAATTCCTCCAAATCCGCTGTTTCTAACTGAATATCCGCTGTTTTTAAATTTGCGGATAAATGTTCGGGTATCGCTGCGCCGCTCAATACTGTAAATGGGGCAATACTATCCCAGCAAAAACGCAATGCAATCGCGTCTATCCCAACGTCATATTTTTGCGCCATGCGTTCCAAAGCTGCGTATAATTTATGATAATGTGGGTATTGCTCGTTAGGAAAAAAGCGTCCATTGGCAAGTGCTTCTTTGATGATCATGCGGCTGCCATTGGCATGCAAGGCGGTGGCAACTTCGGAAAGGCTTTGGTCGAGGATATTGTAAGTTACTTGATAGACAGTAAAAAGTGGTTCGTCTGCAACGGTGATATTCATTGCTTTTTTGATTACATCTACTTGGTTTGCGCCCGTCGTCGTAATGCCGATTTTGATGCCGTGTTGCTTTTTTAGTTCATGCAAGCGATTCAAAATAGGCGGAGTGTCTAAAACGCCCGTAGCAAAAGTAGCGGAGTGAATTTGGTAGGTACTCAGAGACGGCAATATTACTTTTGACTGCGCCCATTGCTCGTTTAACTTGCTTAAAGAATGTTCTTTTACTTCATGCTGCTCCGCATTTGGGTCGAAATTAGCCACGTAGGTGTAGCCCCACTTAGTCGCTATTTCAATAGTAGCATCATTTTTCGTTGCTACCCAATCAATTAGTAATTGCTCCGCCAAACCATAGCCAGGAGCCGTATCAAAATAGCGAACACCTTGCGCATAAGCAGCATCAAGCATCGAAAAGCCCTTTTGCCGAAAGGCATCTAAAGAAAAAGGAGTTGCTTCTTTTTGCCGAATATTAATATATTGCGGCCTACCGATAGCGGCAGTGCCTAATCCAATTTGCATATTAATTTATTATTTTTTTGAAGTAAGTAGGCTGATAGATTTAAGACGTCTCTCTTCTTCTTTTATAATTTAAAAAGCCCTGTGAAAAATGATTTTCCACAGGGCTTTCTTATTGCAATTAATCTCAGTTTGAGTTACACCGTCTTCTCCGATCCTAAAGTAGAACCTAGATATTCCCGATTCATCCGTGCAATGTGCTCAATCGAAATCTCTTTTGGACATTCCGCCTCACAAGCTGTGATGTTAGAACAGTTACCAAAACCTTCTTCGTCCATCTGCTTCACCATCGCTTGTACGCGACGTGTTGCTTCTACTTTCCCTTGCGGCAACATGGTCAAGTGTGATACTTTAGCAGAAGTAAATAACATGGCGGAAGAATTCGGACAAGCCGCTACACACGCACCACAACCGATACAAGTCGCTGCATCAAATGCCTCAGAAGACTGATCTTGTTCAATTGGAATAGCATTAGCATCCACCGCTTGACCGGTGTTGATGGAAATGTAACCACCAGCTTGAATAATACGATCAAAAGAAGAACGATCTACCACTAAATCCCGGATAACTGGAAATGATTTTGAACGCCAGGGTTCTAAAGTAATGGTATCACCATCTTTGAAAGAACGCATGTGCAATTGACAAACGGTCGTTCCTTGCATTGGGCCATGTGCATAGCCATTGATGACCATTCCACACGTTCCACAAATGCCTTCGCGACAATCGTGCATGAAAGAAACAGGATCTTCTTTTTTAGCGATCAGCTGTTCGTTGAGTACGTCAAGCATTTCCAAAAAAGACATATGCTCGCTGACGTCCTCTACTTTGTAAGTAACGAAACCACCAGTATGTTTTCCACCTTCGCGCCAGATTTTAAGTGTGAGTCGCATGTTGATTATATTTTTAACCCTTGAGTAAGGTTGGTTTGTAGAATGGTTGATTTGTTAATAAAGTTGATTAGGTTGATTATAACAAATCAACCTAATTAACCAATCAACTTATTTGTACGATCTTGTTTTCAACTCAATATCGTTGAATTCAAGTTCTTCTTTATGCAAATCCCAGCCTTCGCCGTTACTTGCCCAAGCCGCAACGTAAGCATATTCTTCGTCGTTACGCATCGCTTCGCCTTCGGGTGTTTTGTACTCTTCGCGGAAGTGACCACCACAAGATTCGTTGCGATCCAATGCATCCTTACACATCAATTCTCCTAATTCTAGGAAGTCTGCTACGCGTAAAGCTTTCGCTAATTCTGGATTGAATTCGTCATTTGTTCCAGGTACGAATACGTCAGAATAGAATTCCTTACGTAAGTCCTGAATCATCCGAATGCCTTTTTCCAAACCATCTGCATTCCGTGACATACCACAGTATTCCCACATGATTTTACCTAAACGGCGGTGGAAACTTTCTACAGATTGATTTCCTTTGACATTCAATAGCTGATCGATACGTCCGCGTACATCTGCCTCCGCTTCTTTGAATTCAGCTAAGTCGTTTTGAATATAAGGTGTCCGAATTTCTTTGGATAAGAACTGACCGATAGTGTAAGGAATCACGAAATAACCATCCGCTAAACCTTGCATCAATGCTGACGCGCCTAAGCGATTCGCACCGTGATCGGAGAAGTTAGCTTCCCCTAAAGCAAATAAACCAGGAACAGTTGTTTCCAAATTATAATCTACCCAAATTCCACCCATCGTATAATGAACGGCGGGATAAATTTTCATCGGTTGCTCGTATGGATTTTCGTCGGTAATCTTTTCGTACATCTCGAATAAGTTACCGTAACGTTTAGATACTGCATCGCGTCCCAAACGCTTAATGGCATCACCAAAATCGAGGTAAACTGCCAAGCCTGTTTCATTCACACCACGCCCTTCGTCACATACCTTTTTCGCGGCGCGGGAAGCAACGTCCCGTGGTACTAAATTACCAAAAGCTGGATATATCCGCTCTAGGTAGTAATCGCGATCTTCTTCGGGAATATCATTTGGATGCTTTTTGCAATCCTCGATTTTCTTCGGTACCCATACGCGTCCATCATTCCGCAACGACTCAGACATCAGCGTCAATTTCGACTGATATTCGCCCGATACAGGGATACAGGTTGGGTGAATTTGCGTGAAGCAAGGGTTCGCCATGTACGCACCACGTTTGTGCGCGCGCCATGCAGCAGAAGTATTCGAGTTCATCGCATTGGTAGAAAGGTAGAATACGTTTCCGTAACCGCCCGTCGCTAGTACCACACAGTGCGCAGAGTGACGCTCAATTGCGCCAGTTACTAAGTTACGAGTGATAATTCCACGTGCTTTCCCATCTACAATCACCACATCTAACATCTCGTGGCGGTTGTACATTTTCACACTGCCCTTCAAAATCTGACGTGATAAAGATTGGTAAGCACCAATCAATAATTGCTGTCCCGTCTGACCACGCGCGTAGAATGTACGACTTACTTGTACGCCACCGAAAGAACGATTGGCTAATAAACCTCCATATTCACGTGCGAAAGGTACGCCTTGTGCAACCGCTTGGTCGATAATATCGACACTCACTTCTGCGAGGCGGTGTACATTCGCTTCGCGCGAACGATAATCACCACCTTTTACGGTATCATAAAATAAACGATAGACACTATCGCCATCGTTTTGATAATTTTTGGCGGCATTGATACCACCTTGTGCTGCAATCGAGTGCGCTCGACGCGGGCTATCATGAAACGTAAATGCTTTTACGTTGTAACCTAATTCACCCATTGTTGCTGCCGCTGCCGCTCCTGCTAGACCAGTTCCGACCACGATAACTTCGATACGACGTTTGTTATTCGGCGCGACCAAATTCATCGTGCCGCGATATTTTTTCCACTTATCACTCAACGGGCCAGGAGGCACATTGGAATCAAATTTAGCTTGCATAATGGTATTTTTATAATGATGAACGGAGATAATGTAAAATGTAAAAGACTAAATTTAAAATGTAAAAGTGATTTCCATTTCAAATCATTTATTCAATTCAAATTACTACTATCTGCCACTTCTATTTATTTTGTTTATAGAAATCAGCTTCGCTTTCTAATTTCTAATGTCTTTACTTAAATAATAAAAAGTATATCGGAAGAATCGCAAATCCTAGTGGAACTAGAATTGAATATGCCGCGCCAACACCTTTGATTATTGGCGTATATTTTTTGTGGTTTAAACCTAATGTTTGAAACGCACTTTGGAAACCGTGCCACAGGTGTAATGCAATAACTATCATACTCGCTACATAAAATACGACGAATAATGGATTCGAAAATACTTCTGCCACGGGCGCGTACAAGTCTTTCATCGGTTCGTCGTAGCCTTCATAACTGACCATTGGTAAATTACCTAGTTTCATTTGTAACCAAAATTGGTACATGTGAATCAAGAGAAATACGAAAATGATCGTACCGAACGCTGCCATATAACGCGAAGTAAAAGAATTGGTTTTTACTGCTCGTGTCACTTTTACGGCATAACCTTTGTCCCCTCGCGCTTGTTTATTTTGCCACCACAACGCAAATCCTTGGAATGCGTGAAGTAAAATACCTGCATATAGCAAGTAGGAGGTGGTTTTGATAACGGGATTAGTCGTCATAAACTTCGCGTAAATGTTGAACTGTTCTCCACCGTCGTCCATTAATAATTGTAAATTACCGACCAAGTGAACGAGTAAAAAAGATATCAGAAATAAACCTGATAAACTCATAACCGTTTTCTGTCCGATAGACGAGGTTAAAAATCGCATTAACCAATTCATACCTTAATGTTTTTGATCGTTTTGTTTCATTCGGTGCAGTCAAACCTACTACCGAAAAACAAGTAAATATTGAGTAATATAAAAGTAGTTAGAAAACTGTTAGAGGTAGTTAGATGTAGTTATAAATTATCACCTTTGTTGATGATAATGAACCATATCGGACGATTTCTAAACACCTCTAGCTACATTTTGACAAATGTATATTATTAAAGCAACTAAAGCTAAAATTTGTTGAGAATTACAAAAATTATCAATTTTATTTAGAACAATTCTAATCTTTGTGCATAATTAAACATTTTTTTATGCTTGACCAGCTGCTAATCACCAAAGATTTTTTGGTCAGCCGAAGATAGAAAATAATAAGAAATAATTGTCGAATTGTTTAATTGTCAAATTGTTGGCGTAGTAAAACAATACTAAGTAGTTGGAAGTATTTAAGTTGGAAGTTGCAATTCGTTAATAGTGAGTAACTTACATCACTTCTAATTTTAATTAAATACGTCAACCTATCTTAGTGAAACGAACTAAATAACTTATACCATTATACTCGTTCTTTTCCAGTCTAAAACACCCGAAAAAATCAGTCCGTAGCTAGGCTATGCACTGATTTTTTGAATCCTTTAGACAGAAAAATAACTTCGTATTCTGGCACAACTTATTTAATTCGTTTCATTTAAGGCACGCCGAAATAATCTGACCATCCAACCATTACTTTAAAATTTATGAAAAGAAAAGCACATATCTCAATCGACGGATTTTTGGAATTTTTTCCAGAAGTAGAGTTACCCGTCACGTTCAGCGAGGATACGCACCACGATTTTAGTAGAAATAATGACCCGCTACCACAGACTGCGATTGAACAGTATATTTCTAAAATAGAAGGGGATGAAATTGATGAGTTCACCGAATTTATTCCCTGCATTCGGATTGGCGCGACGCATGATTTTCACGCAGTGGTGTATTGGAAAGCGGAATTACTGAGTTATCATTATATTATGGCAACTTTTGATAAAAAAGGCGATGTGATTGATTCGCGCGTGATTGCAGGGCTGTTTACGGATGGCGATACGATTACTCGCTCCGTGGCGACGATTGATGAAGATTGGTTGATCAATGTAGTGACGGGACAGGTCGGCGTGGAAAATGAAGAAAATTATAATGCGGCGCAGAGTTTAAAATTTGGGTTGGAACTGTTGCCAGATGGAAGGGTTATTAATGAGTTGAAGTAGGGGATTTTATCTTGCAACACTAAAAAAGCCAGAACAGAGTTTAAGACTCGTTCTGGCTTTCTATCTTTCTATTCTTATTCTGATTAGTTAATATTCAAAATATCCAGCGCATCAATTTCATTAAAACCCCCATCGTACACATAAATCTTTTCTTCTTCAAATTGAATCTCAAAATAGCGACCATCAGTAGCTTGTAGAATCAAGTACGTTTCGCTGCGCTCGTATTCTGATAAAAGTGCATCGTTTTCGTAAGTATCAAAGTGTGGTAATCCCCAGATGTGCTCTTTCCACTGACCATTTTCTACGTATAACTTACCTTTATCCGAAGAACTTCCGTCGTCATATTTGTACCCAAATCCGATATTTTCAATCGTATCGATAAAGTCAACACTTGGTGGATTGCTACTGATAGCGGAACAATAAACATCTAGCGTGTAACTAGAAGATACATCTTCGTTCCAACCGTCCACTACTAAAATATATGCGCCTGCGTTCAAGCCTTGTACATCAATGCTCTCGTTGTCTAAACCTATCGTGATACTCGTTGCTTTGCATTCATTTACGCGACCGTCAGGAGTCAAAGCATAGAGAAATAAATCCAAATCGTCATTCATATCCTTCAACTCAAAGTGGTGGGTCGTAATAGCTTCGGGTTGGTCTTCTACGATAAAGTAGAAAATATTGTCATCGCCACGGAAGTTGTCACCGTCAGGAGATACGCAAGGTGCGTTGTTGCTATTGAAAGTGCTACCTGCGCCTTCCGTCGTACGTTGAATTGTTCCTGTATTACAAGTGATGATTTCGATGTGGGTAGCGCGTTCGGTTACTAATTTTTCTACGATGTCTGCTTTTGCGTAAGTAATAACGTCGTCATTTACTGTTTTACTATTAGTGGCTTGACGTTCTGTTTTTGTAGGATTTACATCTTGGAAGTCATTGAAATCTTCTTTTTGACAAGAAGTGGTTGCGAATAAGATAGAGATGAATAATGCTGCGAATTGGATTAAATTTTTCATGATTATCTTTTTGATATGAGAGGAGAGAAGCGAGAGGAGAGATAGAATGATTTTTGTTTTGAATCACTCTTCTCTCAATGAATATGGTCTCTTTTCTCTTTTCTCAAAATGAATGTTTGTGATTGTTTCCCTTTAATTGCAGCTTT
>JBGCES010001031.1:0-2560 GCA_045106545.1 Saprospiraceae bacterium | reverse complement strand
AAAAATAAATACGATATCTTTTAAGAAGCTACATTCTTTCTAATTCTAAATTCACCATAGCCAATAATTAATACAGCAGCAATGACTGTAATCAAGGCTAACATGCCCATCGTTTCACTCATGCCTGGTACAAGCCAATTTTGTAAAATTGCTAAACTCATGATACCTAGAATCGCGTAAATGCCATACTTCACTTCCTGTAAACCAGTCGGCGCAGTACTCAAGTGCTTATGCGGAAACAAGCGGCGATCCATAAATACAAATAAGCGATCCTGAATAAAACCAATAATCACAATGATAATTAATATCGCGAATACTTTTTCGATTTGCCCTTGCCTTGATTTTATATAAATTAACGAACCGATTCCACCTTGCCGATTGAGCAATTCCGCGATAATAATATATGTCCATGAAATCGCTGTTAACACGCGAATATCATCCATCAATTTAGACATGACGGAAGGAATATAAACGGTCTTAACGGTCTGCCAATCGGTCGCACCTAAGGTGAAGGTGGTTTTTAGATAAACATCTTTGACTTCATCCACGCGTTGAACAACGACGGGGAGCAAATAAACGATAATACCAAATGCCAGAAAGGCAATTTTCATCGTATCTTCAATCCCAAACCAAATGATAAAAAGTCCAGTAAGTGCCGTTAAGGGCAGATAACGCAAGGCATCTACCTGTTTGCTAAACAGCCCTCTAAATATAGGTAGCAAACCAATTAAAAATCCCAATGGAATAGATAATAATACTGCCCAATAATATCCTTGAATATTTAACCAAATTGATTTTAAGGTATTTGTAAATAATTTGTCTTCTTGGATTAAAACAGGGTATGCACTAACGACTTGATCAGGACGTGGTAAGAGTGGATATACTTTTTCAAATTCGCTAGCATTAGCGAAGGCGATAGAATCTGCTCGAAGGATAGAATCTCGGAGTGTGACCGAAGCACTATCCGTTGCGACGGACGATGGAAGGCGTGTTTCATAACCTTCTACAATCGGTCGATTAACAGCAAAAGCTTCCGCCAATCCCCACCATATGACAATAAATAACACAAAGCCAGCGATGCCGAGTAAAAGTTGTTGTTCGTTGGTTAGTTTTCCGCGTAGTTGAAACATTTTGAACGGTTGCCGGCGGATGGTTGACGGTTGATGGTCAAGCATGCGCGGCGATGATTAGGTAATTTTAGGTATTGATTTTTCGGGTTAGAATCTCTAATTCTTTCTGAATATCAGTTGCAGTGGATAAAGTATCACTATTCAACATTTTTAAAGTGAGGGTTTCAATTTGTTCGAGTTGGAGTTCGTCTTCTTTTAGATTTAGTTGGAGTTGTTCTAGTTGAGGTAAATCAGTTTGGGTATCAGTGCGTAAGGCTTTGAGTCGTTTCTGTTTAGCTGCCAAAATTTTGGTTTGGCGATGATTATTGAGTAAATAAGTCAATTTACTAATAGTCGTTTGAAAGAACTGAATTTTAGTTTCGCGTAAGCTGATCTCCGCCGCAAATTCAGCTCTTAATCGCTCCGTTTCATTACGGGTGGATGCGTTGAGTTGAGCATTTTTAAGCTGTTGCTGTAATTCTATTACGCTAGTCCGTAGTTCCGTAATTTCTTTTTTTAAACGGGTAATCTCTACTTCGTTTTTCTCTATTCGCTGTTCCAAATTTCCTTCAATGGTTCGACCATAGCGTCTATTTTTAAAGAAAGTGATAGTACAATAGACAGCTACACCGAGAGCAAGTAAAGAAAAAAAAGCCAATAATGCGAACCGAAAAGGAGCTAATACCCTTACCAATACTAAGGTAAATAATATTAGTAAAATTGCAATAAGCGTTATTTCGAGCGGAGATTTTTTTGGCATAACATCGAATGTTGTCCAAAAATATAAAAAATTAAATAGCTGACTGGACAAAATAAAAAAAGTGGCTGTCAACACGTCTCGTCAACAGCCACTTTTTCTGATTCTTCAGCAAAATATTATTGGAAATTTTTCAATTCAATTTCAAAAATCAACACTGAATTTGCAGGGATACTTGGTCGGGCACTTCCTCCATAACCTAAACTAGATGGAATGAATAACGTGATTTTTCCACCGCTACCAATAAAAGGAATACCAACCCTCCAGCCAGTAATTAATCCGTTTAAATTAAATTGTCGAGCATCATCTTCTATTGTTTCATCAAATACAGTTCCGTCTAATAAGTAACCTTTATATAGAACCAATACTTCTGAGTTAGGAGTAGGCTTTTCCTCTTCACCGGGTTCTTCAATGATGTAGTGTAGTCCAGATTCATGTCGTTCAGCAGTTAAGTTATTTTCTGCTAAATATTCGATAATTTTCTTTTCATCAAAATCAGCTTGATTGTCTGCAAGATCTACTAATTTAATATCAAAAATGATAATTGAATTGGCAGGAATACCAGCGCGTACATTTTCACCATAAGCGAGCGGCGAAGGAATATACAGCGTCATTTCTCCACCTGCTTTAATTTTAGGTAAACCAATTTCCCAACCCTCCATCAAATCTGATAAACGAAAATTGCGGGTAGTCC
>JBGCES010001030.1:0-17018 GCA_045106545.1 Saprospiraceae bacterium | reverse complement strand
CATCAGCTTCTATTCTATCATAAAAATTATCAAGTGCTTGATAAACTGGCAACTCATCTAGATGGTATTTGGTAAAACAGACTATAAAGCAAGTATCTCAGAGAAAAATATTATCAGAAAAAGCTGCGTCAACAAAAGGTTTTTTGAAAAAAGGTTCACTATCACCACCACGAACCTTACTCTTCGTGATTTCTAAAGCTTTGTTATACATTTGTTTACTCAACTCCTCTGAGACGGCATAATTTTCATTATCCATAGGTACGCTGGGAGAGGCACTATTGGGTTGACAACTAGAGGTTAAAGTTGATACTCCAATGATTCCCAATCCTATATTAAAATTAAAATCTCTTCTATTCATAATTTTTAAATTAGTTGAGTTGCTATTTTTGTTGTTATTCAGCCTTCTTGTTGAGTAATTACAAATTGATAAAAATAAATATTCGCAATTCCTTACATTTTCACTCTTACCAAAAGTATTACTTTATCTCTAAATTATCAAAGTGACTTTAACTCGCTGCCTTCTCGCTATGCTCCAAATCTTATTTTTTACAACTCGATTGTCTGGCGTATTTTTTATTAAAAGGAAAAAATCGAATTTTTTGATCAACAAAACCTCTATTTAGAAATAAAAAATCCTAAACAGTGCTTATCACTATTTAGGATTCTTATTCAATTACTTTTGAACTTTCTATTACGGCTAATCAGCATAAGCAGTAAGCTCAATTTTCCCTGTATTGCGATCTACTGTTCCAGCAGCCCATACTTGTAGTCCATTTACCCACTTATATTTTTCGGATGAAGTGAATAAAGTTCCGTTTTCTCGGATATCGATTACTTTTGAGCCATCTGGTCGAGGGGTTGCATTTCCACCAACCTGAGCGGATATATTATGACCATCTTCCGTTTCAATTCTTAAATAGATATTCAGGTCGGTTCGACCATCTGCCCTCATATTTAAATAATCAATTCCAACAACTTTCCCATTTACTTTTGGACCAGCTACTGTTCCTTCAAATTCAATATCAAACCTCGCACCCTCTGGCGGTACAGCAGCCTGACCATCCATAATTAAGTCGAAATCAGAACCAAATCCTGTTGATCCAGTCAAATTTAAATCCATTTTGTAAAGGATGGTTTGTGTTTTTGAATACGCTACATTTTCCATGATGCTCTTTTTTTTAAGATGATTAAATTAACCTTATTAGTTATATTTTGTAATTCTTAAACAAAGATATATGGTATTCAAAATAAGTAAATGGAGAAAGAGGTCAGATGTATAGAGTATAAGTTCAATTCAATTTTTTTAAGGTATTTCACTAGCGAGGTATGCGTTTTGACCAGACTTAGTATCACTTTAGCTCTAATTTAGGCTGTTCAAAACAACTAAAGTTGTTCCGCTAGGTTTTATGAAACGCAAAGGACGCGAAGGGGCAGAGTTTTTCCGCTCTAACATGCACACAGCTTGATTTTTAGGTCGCGGAGCATTTTTTCTTGCGAAAAAAGTTAAGTAGAATACGCAGAAAAATGCGGCGTATAAATTTTGCTTAATACTGGATATTTTGAACAGCCTAGCTCTAATTTATTACTGTTACCTTAACTTGTTGTGGTTTGGCTGTTTTCCAAATCTCGCTTCCAACTAAAATACCCCGCCACCACAATAAACAGATACACCACAAACAACAACGCAAATAAATACCCACCGCGCGACCAATACAAATACACATAAACGCTATCAATCACGAACCAATACGCCCAGTTATCCATCTTCTTCTGAATCACCATAAACGTGATAATCACGGAAAAAACGGTCGTAAATGTATCCAAATAAGAAGCCGCTGCATCCGTATAATTATCAAACAAAAAACCAACGACCGCAGTCAAAATCAATCCACCGATAATGACCATTAGATGCTCGCGCCGCGTCAGATACGTGATTGGTAACTCCGTCTTTTTCTCACTGCCGTATTTCCATTGGTAAATACCCAAAAAGCTAATGCCGACATAAAAAATCTGCAAAAGCGTATCTACGTACAAATCGTATAAATTAAACGCCGCCCACGCCCACAGCAAACAACCAACAATGCCAAACCACCAGCATAGCGGATTTTGTCGTGCTGCCAAGACGAGGTAAATAATTCCAAAAAGCACGGAAAAAACTTCCGTCCAATGCATGGCTTGCGCCGTTGTGCCGATTGTATTTAAAATGTCGTTCATATTGACAACTTTTGTGCGAGTTTTTTCTTTACTTTGAGTTTAGATTTACGGAGCACTGGAGGACAGACATTCTTGTCTGTCAAACTAGCACTTCTAACTTATACAGACAAGAGTGTCTGTCCTCCAAATCATAAATACATGAGCTTTAAAGGTACTGCCAATTACGTCGCTACGCAAGAATTACAAGTTGCGGTCAACGCCGCTATTTATCTCCAACGCCCGCTGCTCGTCAAAGGCGAACCAGGAACGGGAAAGACTTTATTGGCGCACGAAGTTGCAAAAGCACTTGGTAAACCGCTGATCACGTGGCATATCAAATCGACGACTTTAGCGCAGCAAGGTTTGTATGAGTACGATGCGGTTTCGCGCTTACGCGATTCGCAATTGGGGAATGCGAAGGTAGAAGATATTGGCAATTATATCAAACGTGGAAAATTGTGGGAAGCCTTTGAAGCAGATGAGCAAATGGTCTTGCTGATTGACGAAATCGATAAAGCAGACATCGAATTTCCGAATGATTTATTACTCGAATTAGATAAAATGGAATTTTTCGTGTACGAACTCAATCGTACCGTCAAAGCGAAAAAACGTCCGATTGTCATCATCACTTCTAATAACGAAAAGGAACTGCCTGATGCTTTCTTGCGTCGCTGTTTGTTCCACTATATCCGCTTCCCAGAGCGGAGTACGATGGAAGAAATCGTAGATGTACACTTTCACGGAATCGAACAAGAATTGGTTGGTGATGCGCTATCGCTTTTTTATAATATCCGCGAGGTACGTGGTTTGAAAAAGAAGCCTTCGACGAGCGAATTAATTGACTGGTTGAAACTACTATTTATTGAAAAGATCCAATCGGGAACGTTAAAGGATTTTGATTTGAAAGCAGCGACGCCACCGCATTTGCACTCGTTGTTGAAAAATGAGCAGGATGTGGAGTTGTTGGATGAATTGAAAAAGCAAAAACGACGGTATTAACTGGTAGTAAAGTCTTTAGGCTTTCTGGTGAAGCGACCTTCAGGTCGCTTTTTTGATCAATGAATTTAGTATGCGACCTAAAGGTCTGTGACGAAAAAGCCTGAAGGCTTTACTACCAAAAGCAATGGATGATAGTTAGAGTTGCTACACATACCCTTCTCCCTCAAAATCACTTCTCGCCAACACGATCATAATCACACCTACGAAGATCATCACCAGTCTTATGACAAAGCCAAACAATTGACCGGGCGCATCAATAAACCTCAAAAAAGAGACTTGCGCACCAATAAAGCTAAGTACCAATGCCAGCGTACCTAAGATAAAAAGTAAGAACCCAATCGTCGTGAAAACTGTCTTTTTCATATTGCTAAGTATTGTCAGAATAATTAATCTGTTCGTTTAAAGCTGTCGCAAAAGTACAATTATGTGTACAATAATCTAGTGTATTCTGCGAGCAATATAACAGCCTTTACTTACCTTTGTTTTTGTTATTTTTCTAATCTGCTAATCCTTACGCCTTTATGACGCAACCTAAATTTACCCTTCGCGAAATTCTTGCCGCTGATGCTGCTCCCGTTGCCGAAATTATCCGCATCGTAATGACCGAATTTGGTGCAGTAGGAGAGGGCTACTCCATCAATGACCCCGAAATGGACGATATGTATGCTGCTTATTCACCTGACGATAGCACTTTTTATGTGTTAGAGAAAGATGGCGAAATCGTTGGCTGTGGCGGAATAGCGCCACTTGCAGGTGGTGATGGCAGCGTTTGTGAATTGCGAAAAATGTACTTCCTAACCACTGCGCGTGGTTTTGGACAAGGTAGAAAGATGGTAGAAAAATGTCTGCAACAAGCGCGTGCATTAGGGTTTCAAAAATGCTATTTAGAAACCTTGAAAAGCATGGAAAGCGCGAATCGCTTATACCAAAAGTTAGGCTTTAAGCCATTATGTGGAAATATGGGACATACGGGACATTCGGGCTGTGATGCTTATTATGCGTTAGACTTATAAGAGTTTGTAGTTTGTCATTTAAATCCGCCGCTAATCCAAAGAACCATTCAAAATAAGACGATGGCGGTTATTTCCGTGGAAAACTTTAAGTCAAAGAAAAAATAGGTAGCTTTGTTTTAACCAATATTCGGTTAGATACGATTCATTTTATCGATTAACCACCTTTTAAACAAACACCTATGTACCCACATTTATTCCTCTGTTTTTTCCTTTTTCTTTCCTTAAATTTAAATGCACAAAACTGCGCCAGTGGCGAGTACGACGACTGCGGTACTTGTAAAGCATGTCCCGAAGGCTACTTTTGCCCAGGCGATGATACTCGCACGCCTTGCGAACCTGGTTATTACAGTGCAACGCCTGGCGCGCCTTCTTGCACGGCTTGTGAGGTAGGGAGATTCAACAATAAATATGCTGCAACTAGCTGTGAATCCTGTCCAGCAGGAACATTTCAATCCCTTGAAGCGGCAACAGCATGTATCGCCTGTGGACTAGGATTTTACGCGCCCGATGCGGAATCTACGGAATGTTTACAATGCTTACCTGGTACGTTTCAAGACGAATTTGGCTCAACGAGTTGTACGGCTTGCGCACCAGGCAGCTATCAGCCTGGAACGGGACAAACAGGATGTGTACAATGTAACGCGGGAACAGCTCAATCCGAAAGCGGACAAATCGCTTGTACAGATTGTCCTTCAGGTACTTACCAAGCCTTTATTGGCAAAGAAAAATGCGATAAATGTCCCGCAGGAACGGCCAATCCACTTACTGCCCAGACGGCTGCTACTGCTTGTGTAGATTGTCCAGTTGGTAGGTTTGCTTCAGAAACAGGCAGTAGTATATGTGAAAATTGTGAGGCGGGTACGTTTAATGACGAAACAGCTGCGACGGATTGTAAACTTTGCCCACCCGGTAAATTTAGTGCTAATGGGGAGGCAGAAGTTTGTAGTGATTGCCCAATGGGAACGTACCAAAATGATTATGGGCAATCTGAGTGTATTAATTGCCCTAGCGGAGCGGGTAATACTACGGTTGGCGCAACTTGCCCCGATGGTGATTGCATGCCTCCTTTATCCAGCAGCACGACGCATTTACACGGACACACCAATGGTGAACAGATCGATTTAGAATGGCAATATGTGGGCAGCTCGGCACTAGGATTAACGGGTTTTTATGTAGAACGTTCGCCAGATGGAAGCCGCTTTGAAACCATTGGTTTTGTCGATTATCAATCTAATTTTGGAGCTAGTTTCAAATATGCTTTTTCTGATAAAAATGTAGCAGTAGATACCGATTATTACTATCGTTTACGGCTTTTTTCGCCCCAGCGATTGCCTACTTATTCCGTGATTATTAACTTAAAATTGGCTGATGCGAGTGATCTAGAATTATTTCCTAATCCTACTGAAAATCAGCGCGTTACGCTAAAAGGTTCTTTATTAGAAAATGGCGGCGAAGTTATCATTACTGATGCAACGGGTAAGGTTTTGCAACGTACAGAAGTAGTAGCGGGAAGTAAAAGTGTAGAATTTGGATTAGCACCTTATTCAGCGGGTGTTTATTTTGTGGAGTGGAAAGGAGTAAGAGAGGAGACACAGACGCTGCGCTTGGTGCGGAAGTAAAATAGAATCATGAATAAAAAAAAGCAGTCCGTCTCTTTTGACGAACTGCTTTCGATATTCGCAGTTTCCATACTGCGTAAAGCAAAAAAATATTCTTGATTTCGTGATTGGTTTTTAGGTTTATGCAAATGATATTTAGCTATCGCCGATAGGAAGATAGCCCAACCTATAGGAGCATAAGCGTAGCATAACAATATTATTTTAAAATACGAAGTGCCATCTATCTTTTATGATTGTAGTAAAAATGGAAAGTAAAAATATTTTTTTCGGGTTAAACAATCGTAATGAATAGATACGATTCAAATATAAAAGAGAAAGGTGGGAAATGGTAGATGAATTTTGCGAATGACAGCTATCATGATCCGAAGGTGGGGTTTTTCTTTCCGAAAGCAAAATATGATTTCTTACACAATTACTAACCCCAACTCTTGTAATGCGCCCCATTCCTCACTTACTATTAATTCTTGAAATTGCTCTGTAGTTTCTTTTTCGTAGCTTTTTTCCAAATCGGCTACTTTCCATTGCTGACCTTGATTGGCATGCAAATCACTCAATACTTTTAACCACCACTGCGCCTCTTCGGTGGGTAATTCAATGCCTATTTCCTGATGCTGATGATAAAAATTTAACTGCAAATAATCGGCATCATCCGTGTTAATCGGTTCTGGTATTTGCCCCAGCCATACGACTCGTTTATTACGTAAATTCGTTTGTGGTTCAGCTTGTTGTAAACAGCGTTCAATATAACGCGGCGAAATCGTAGGTACGGGCGTTTTAAAATCAAACCACTTGCGTAGCGGCAAATCAAAACCTGCGCCGTGCATATAATTAAATAGTGAAACCCTAAGTCCTTCGGCAAATAAATCGTGATCTGCGCCCTGTGGATCTTCGTGGTAATAATCGTTTTCTGCAAAACCGCCAAAAGCGGGCCCGACCTGTTCAACCTGATACTTTTCGGGATGTAAACCGACGGGCGAATGCGCCGTCATTGCAAATCGATGCCAAAACCCCGACTGTACGACGCCCGACTGAAATAATTGGCGTACCATTTCCAATGCATCAATGGTTTCCTGAGTAGTTTGCGTAGGAAAACCATACATCAGATAGGCATGGACTAAAATACCTGCTTCCGTAAACGCATCCGCTACCCGCGCCACTTGTGCGACGGTCACTCCTTTTTCCATTAATGCTAGCAAGCGATCCGACGCGACTTCCAATCCACCCGATACCGCCACACAACCCGATGCTTTTAACAAGCGACACAAATCAGGGGTAAAGCTTTTTTCAAACCGAATATTTGTCCACCAAACGACCGTCATGCCCCGTCGAATAATTTCCAACGCTAAATCACGCATCAGCGCAGGTGGCGCGGCTTCATCTACGAAGTGAAAACCGTTTTCACCCGTTTGCTCGATAATGGTTTCGATGCGGTCGCAAAGCATGGCAGCCGTGACGGGTTCGTAGCGTTTAATATAATCCAAGGTCACATCGCAAAAACTACATTTGCCCCAGTAGCAACCATGCGCTAAGGTCAATTTGTTCCAGCGTCCATCGCTCCACATACGGTGCATCGGATTGGCTACTTCAATGACCGAGAGGTAATCCCGTAGGTTGAAATCAGCATAATCGGGCGTACCTGTTTCCCGTTGCGGAATATCTAATTCAGTTGCGCCATTGCAATAAGCAACTACGCCATATTGTCGGACAAAGGTGCGTTTCAGTTGTTGGACTTCGCGTTTACCTTCTATATGTTCCAACAGACATAAAAACGGCAGTTCACCGTCATCCAAAGTGACAAAATCTAGATAATCAAAAACGCATTCTTCTCCGAGTGAGCGCAGTTCCGTATTCGCGTAGCCACCACCCAACGCGATCTTGATTTGCGGATAATTCTGTTTAATATATTGCCCAATTTTAAACGCACCAAACAGATTGCCCGGAAAAGGAACGGATAATGCAACTAGCTGATAATCAGATTTTTGCAAACGGTTTTCTAATTTTTCAATTAAAATACGCGTGATAATTGTTTCTTCTTTTTGCAAAGCTTCGTCCAATTCCCCAAAGTGCGTCATCGTGCGCCCAAGCCGTTCCGCATAGCGCGAGAAGCCGAAATGTGGATCGGTCGTTTCTTTAATAAAATCGCCTAAATCTTCGAGGTACAAGGTCGCCAAATGCCGCGCCTTGTCGTGCGTTCCCAGCGTCCCAAATGCCCATTCCAAATCTTCTAAATCCGCAAAACGGCGTGCTTCTGGCAAATATGTACGGTCGCAAATTCGATGCGCCAGCGTAGGATTTTTGTGTTGTAAAAAACGGAGAACGGGCGTGATGGTTTGGAGATATTGTTGTCGATTGCGAAGGATACGGAGTGCGTTATCGGATAGTTTAAGACGTGCAATGTCTTCAAGAGATTGTACGTCTTTGAACATCTCCGTCAGCTGTTTTCTACTAAACAATTCCAGAATCACCTCAATACCAAGATCGACCTGCGTGGAAGCATAACCCTTGGTATTTAAAAAACCTTTCAGGTAGGCAGTGGCGGGGTAGGGCGTGTTGAGTTGAGTGAAAGGTGGGGTGATCAACAGCGTATTTATGGACATATATTTTGCTTCGTTTTCTGTAATACGCGATACCTACGCGCCATTTGTATAGCTGATTTTTAGCTTCCGCAAATATATGAACATTGTTTAAATAAAAAACGGGATAAAAGCCTCTCAGCCCCTATCCCGTTATTGGAAAAAATGTCAGTCCAACCTCCAATAGCGAAGCGTTCCAACATCCAATATTATATCTATTGATAAAAAAGTAACTTTTCTGTTGAGTTTCTCAATTGATGATTTTTTTGAATAAAAACTATTCATTCAGAAAAAATCACCATTTGAAAAACGAAAAGCTACCTTTTTAAGCATCTTAACTCAATAACTCATAAACCCCCGCAATGCCTTGTCCACCACCAACACAAGCCGTTACCATTCCGTAACGTTGTTTGCGGCGACGCATCTCGTTGAATAATTGAATTGATAATTTAGCACCGGTACAACCTAGCGGATGACCTAAAGCAATTGCTCCACCGTTTGGATTCACGATGTCAGGATTTAACCCTGCTTCTTGAATCACTGCTAACGCCTGAGCGGCAAAGGCTTCATTTAACTCAATTTGATCAATATCCGCAAGTTTCAAATCCGTTTGTGCTAATGCTTTTGGAATCGCTGCACATGGACCGATACCCATGTACAATGGATCAACACCGCCTACCGCACAACCCATCATTCTGGCTATTGGCTCAACGCCTAAGTCTTTCAATAACTTTTCACTCACTACGATAACGAAAGCTGCGCCATCCGAAGTTTGCGAAGAGTTACCCGCCGTCACTACGCCACCCGCTGCAAAAGCAGGACGTAAGCGAGCTAAAATTTCAGGAGTTGTTCCACGACGTACGCCTTCATCCATCGCTACGGTATGCGAAGTTTCTACGCGTTTGCCATTTTTTACAAATACGTTAGGCACTTCTACGGGTACGATTTGACTATCGAAATAGCCATTATCAATTGCATGCGCTGCTTTGGTGTGGCTATTTGCAGCAAACGCATCCGCTGCTTCGCGCGTAATTTTATACTTACGAGAAACCGCTTCCGCAGTCAATCCCATACTGATATTGTAATCGGGCGTTTCTTTCGCGACATTGTAAGACGGCGCTAGTTTATAACCCGTCATCGGAATCATCGACATGCTTTCGGTTCCACCAGCTACGTAGCAGTGTCCCATACCCGCTTTGATTTTCGCGACAGCGATAGAAATCGTCTCTAAACCCGATGCACAGTAACGATTAACCGTTACCCCTGGCACTGGTTTACCCAATGCACGTAAGGATACTTGGCGACCGATTTGCATGCCCTGTTCGCCTTCTGGATTAGCACAACCCACGATCACGTCATCTACTAAATGTGGATCAAGTTCGGGCACTTGCGCGAACATATGCTTAACGACTTCGACTGCGAGGTCGTCAGAACGAAAATTTTTGAAGCCACCTTTTCTGGAACGACCTACTGCCGAACGATAGCCTTTTATGATATATGCTTCCATGAATTTAGATTTTTAGACGTTAGACGTTAGACGTTAGAAATTAGAGAGTGGAACAATCTAACATCTAACGGCTAAATTCAAACATCTTCATTTAATATTTCTTTCGAGTTTCTTTTTGAAACCTCTTGTCATTCTCTGTACATGTTGTATGTCTTCCACTAATTTATCAGTCAATTCTTTTGAGAAATATTCTAAATCATTGGCTAATAATACTTGCGTTTCTAATTCAAAACTAGAGCCTAAGGCAATACTCAAAAAATAAACTGTTTGTTTATCAGTGTCTCGACCACATCCCTCTGCAATATTGGAGGGAATAGATACAGCGCAACGTGTCATTTGGGCTGTTAGTCGATATAACTCGTATTTAGGTAACTTATTACAAGCTAGATAAATATCTTTTACTAAATATCTAGCTCGTTTCCAATTATCAAGTTGTCTAAAATTATGCATCACTATAATTTAAAATTAAATAATTATAGCTCAGTAAGTCAAGTTTTCTAACGTCTAACGTCCAATATCTAACGTCTAATTCCGCAACGGCTTATTCGTCTGCAACATATGTTGAATACGCTCCAATGTTTTCTTTTCACCCGCAAGCGACAAGAACATCTCTCGTTCTACATCCAACAAATATTGCTCACTCACTTTTTGTGTACCCGTCAAGTCGCCACCACACAATACATAAGCGATCTTTTTCGCAATTTTAATATCGTGTTCAGAAGCGTAACGTGCGCGGACTAACTCGTTCGCAGCCGTGTACAAAGCACCTAGACCTGTACGACCTAATACGGTGATGTCCTCACGTGGAGCGGGTTGTACGTAGTTGTCAGATAAGGATAATACTTTCGCTTTTGCAGTAGCAATAGCGCGATTCGTATTAACTTCTACCTGATCTTTCGTTGGTAACAATAAGCCCGTTTGGAAAGCGCGCGGAGCGGAAGTTGCCACGTCTGCCATTGCTACAGTTTTGAAGGCTTCAATTAATTTAGGAATCTGCACATCGCCTTCCGTGAACGAATCAGAGGCACGTAATGCCATTTCTTTCGTTCCACCACCACCAGGCAATAAACCAATACCTGCTTCTACCAAACCGATGTAACTTTCTGCACTTGCAATAGTCGCATCACAGTGCATCTGGGTTTCACAACCGCCACCGAATACGTAACCTTGCGTAGCTGCTACTACTGGAATCGAAGAATAGCGACAACGCATAGTCGTTTGTTGGAAAACATTAACTGCCATGTTCAATTCTTCCCATTCTTGCTGGAAAGCAAACATGCCAATCATCATTAAATTCGCACCGACGGAGAAGTTTTTATCATTGTTGCCAATCACCAAACCTTTCCAGTTGCCATCTTCTGCCAACTGAATGGCTTCGTTCATACCATTTAGTACGCCCTCGCCGATAGAATTTGCTTTAGAGGTAAACTCTAAACATAAAACACCATCACCGATGTCGTGTAAAACGGTTTCGCTGTTTTTGAAAACCGGTGCTTTGTCGCGGTAGTTATCTAAAATAATAAAGCTTTCCGTACCAGGAATTACCTTGTATGATTTGCTATCAATATCGTAGTATTTACGTGCGCCACCTTCGCGTTTGTAGAAACTAGTGTGACCCGCAGCCACCATATCCTTTACCCAATCCGCTACTGTTTCGCCATGCTTTTCAGCAATTGCGATACCATTTTCTACACCAAAAGCATCCCAGTATTCAAATGGACCATAATCCCAAGCGTAACCCGTACGCATTGCGTCATCCATGCTGTACAGCGTCGGCGTGATTTCAGGAATCCGATTGGTACAGTAAGCAAAAAGACCTGCGAAGTATTCGTTTAAAAAACGACCGCCTTCGTCATCGTGATTCAATAACGACGTGAATCCTTTAGCGAAGTTTTCAATCTTCTTAGCTGCTTCTACGCTCTTGAATTTAGGGCGTTCCGCTTTTGCGTACTCCAAGGTCTTCAAATTCAACGCATAAGTAATGCGGCGACCGTTTTTATCTTTCTCTTTTGTTTTTTTATAGAAACCTTGTCCCGATTTGTTACCGTAGAATTTATTTTCTAATAAAAACTGCATGTATTTAGGTTCCTCCATACCGACGAATTTCTGAGTATATTCATCGTTAGGCGTATTGCTAACTACAAAGTTTTTCACTTTATCATTCGTATCCAAACCCACCAAGTCATTCAATTTGAATGTACCTGTACGTGGACGCGCAATCGCTGGTCCAGTTAGAGCATCAACTTGTTCGATGGAAAAATCGTACTTGTCGGTTAATTCTACCAATTTTACTCCGCTATAAACTCCGATCCGATTCGCGATAAAGGCAGGTGTATCTTTACACAATACCGTTTGTTTACCTAAATAAACATCGCCGTAGTGCATCAAAAAGTCCACTACTGCTTGATCAGTATTATCTGTTGGAATGATTTCCAACAACTTCATGTAGCGTACTGGATTGAAAAAGTGCGTTCCGCAAAAGTTCTTTTTAAAATCGTCACTGCGACCTTCTTCCATCAAGTGAATTGGAATTGAGGAAGTATTGGAAGAGACTAATGAACCCGGTTTGCGGTGCTCGTCAACTTGCTTGAAGATGATTTTTTTAATATCCAAACGCTCCACGACTACCTCGATTACCCAATCGCAATCTTTGATTCTTGCCATATCATCGGTAAAGTTACCGACGGTGATGTGCTTGGCTAGATCGTTGACATATAATGGTGCGGGTTTTCCTTTTAGTGCCGCTTTTAGGGCAGCGTTACCAATCGCGTTGCGGGCAGCGGAATTATCTTTCTTGTCGTCCGCTAAATCACGTGGTACAATGTCGAGCATTAATACTTCGAGACCGATATTGGCTAAGTGGCAGGCAATGCCCGTTCCCATTACGCCCGATCCGAGTACCGCGACTTTAGTGATTCTTCTCATGGAAAAAAATGGTTTGAAATGGTTTGAAAGTTGTTCGGAAGTAGTTAAGTGAAATGTAAAATTTAAAATGTAAAACCGCAAAATGTAAAAGTCTAACAACTATCTATTTACGAATTTAAGTGGTCTATTTTATTTTTACATGTTTAATGAAAAATGATTATTCAGAATAAAAATCAACTTTTCACTTCCTTAAAACTGTTATATTTTCTGAAAACGAATGAATTCAGTATAAGTTTTAGCGAAAATTCGCTAATTGCCGCAAATTTATAAAAAATAAACTCTAAGTAAAGTTTTTTATGCAAAATAATCTGTCCACAATTGTGGAACTATTGGAAAAAATCCCACAAGGCATTTCCTACGTTTGGTATAACAATAAAAAGTATAGTCTAACGCGCACGGATTATAACGGCGGACGCAGTACGAAAGTATTTGCGGAGGAATTGGGTGGGAATGACTTTATCAGTTTCAATTACTATTACACGAAAAGCGGTGGGCAGTTTAAACCTTGTGAGATGGCGGGGGGGAAGGTGATGGAGTTTTTGCAGGAGATGGAAGCCTTTGAACGCTAAAAAATGTCTTTTTTACGCTCTGCTTACTTCCAATCTTAGCACAGTGATTTGAAAATAATTTACAATTAAAAAAGCTTAGGTTATATTTGCGCTAAACGTAGTTTTTGAATTTCTAAATAAAACTTCTTCTATGCGCTTGTTCATTACACTTTTATGTACGCTATTTATAGCATTTTTACCTATTTTAAAATCACAAAATTACTTACCTGAGCGGCTCAGCGAGCGCGAACGAGCAGCCGTAGTCGATGAAATTCTCGAAGATCGATTGGATAATCTACTGCCCCAATTGATGCGTCGGGCGGGTATTGATATGTGGGTGCTAATCAGTCGCGAATACAACGAAGATCCCGTCATGAAAACGATCTTACCAAGTACGTGGCTATCGGCACGGCGACGGACGATTATGGTATTTTATGATAAAGGCGAAAAAGAAGGAATTGATAAAATTGCGATTGCACGTTATAATGTAGGTAAATTATTAAAAGGAGAATGGGACAAAGACGTGAATCCCGATCAATGGGAGGCGTTGATGGATATTATTAAAACGCGTAACCCAGAAAAAATCGGTTTAAATTTTAGTGACAACTTTGCCTTGGCGGATGGATTGGTACGTACAGAGTACGATACGTTTATGGAAAAGCTGCCGAAAAACTACCATTCGCGCGTTACTTCCGCCGAAAAACTAGCGATTGCTTGGTTGGAAACGCGTACCGATAAAGAATTGGCAATCTATCCGATGATTGCACATCTTGGTCACTTGATTTTACAAGAAGGATTAAGTGAAAAACATATTCATCCAGGTATCACGACTACCGATGATGTGGTCTGGTGGCTACGCCAACGAGTGACTGATCTGGAATTAGATACATGGTTTCATCCATCGGTTTCCGTACAACGTGCCGATACGGGCAACGAAGAATTTTTGCGTTCCTTTTCGCGTCGTCCCGAGCAAGATGTGATTCAACATGGTGATTTATTGCACGTCGATTTTGGGATTACTTATCTGCGTTTGAATACCGACCAGCAGCAGCATTTCTATGTTTTAAAACCCGATGAAAAGGAAGTGCCAGCTGGTCTAAAAGCGGCGTTTAAAAACGGAAATCGTCTTCAGGACATGTTAACCGATCAATTCAAAACAGGGCGTACAGGAAACGAATTACTCGCAGGCGCACTAGCGCAAGCTAAGGCGGCAGGTATTAACGGCTCGATTTATACGCACCCGATCGGATTGCACGGTCACGCGGCTGGTCCAACCATTGGTTTGTGGGATCAGCAAGGTGGCGTAAAAGGACGCGGTGATTATCCCCTTTATCCAAATACGGCTTATTCCATCGAGCTTTTTGCAGCGACGGAAGTCGCGGAGTGGAATGGGAAATTAGTACGAATTATGCTGGAGGAAGATGGCGTTTATAGTGGAGATAATTTCTATTATTTAGATGGGCGCATGGAGGAAATTTTGACTATTCCGCGAAGTAAGTAACGGTAAAATCATAGAAAGCAATTGATTTATTTATAGCAGATAAGGCAACCGCCTCATTTGCTTCTTTATCGTAATCATAGTCATAGTCTTCGCGAATTTTGCCCAAATAGCTAAACGTGCGTAGATAATTTATATCTACTTTATCAGTTCTCACAAAATACTCTGCGAATTTTGCGTTTGCTCCATTATGTGTTTTTACGAAAATTCTTTCTTGATTCAAAAATACTTGTACGCAGTAAAATGCAGCGTAGTAAGAACGATTTATAGTAGAAACATAATATCCTTTTTCTAAGCTAAATTTAGCCGTTTCAAGTGCTTCTTTTGCTCTACTTAATATGGATTTAGTCGCATCAGTCATAATGTGATTCCATCATTTGTTACTTGTTCAATAAACAAGTTATTTTTATTTTGAAATTTATTTTTGGAAACTATATGCGGTGAAATAACGGTATTGTGTTTAAATTCTAAAGCAAAAATATCATCCATAACATAATTGAGTTCGCGCCAAGATTCTATTTTTTCCTCGTTCAAGACAATCAAGAAATCCATATCGCTATCCTCGTGTTCTTCGCCTCGGGCATAAGAACCAAAAAGAATTACTTCTTGTAGTTTATCGCCATAGAGTCGCCGCATCACTTCTTGGACTTGAAGTACAATATGATAGTTAGTTATATTTGATATCTGTTCCATTGTTTTTATCTAAAACGACTGTATATGGTGTTTTATTGAGTCCGATATTTACATAAAAATATGCATTTTTTTAATAAACAAAAAATGACACTTTAAAATTTCACGTGACAGAACAGTTTTCGATCATCAATTTCAGCAACAAAAAATTTGCTTTATCGTAAAACTTGCTAATTTTGTAATCAGATACAAAATTTGATTTATTATATTCTAATCCACAACGGCAATTGATTTCTCCCTCGAAATCAAGATAACAAAAAACATGAAGAAACTTGTTGGCATAATCTGCCTACTGACAATTATTGTAACCCATTTACCAGCCCAAATTAAAATTCTCCCCCTCGGCAATTCGATTACTTACAATCACTATCGCTACGACTTGTGGAAGCAACTTGTAGAGGCTGATCTTGATTTCGATTTTATTGGTTTGCAATACAATCATCCCAATGCGGGTGGGCTAATTGTCGAATTCCCCGATCATTTAGGAAGAGCTTTTGATTTAGACCATCAGGGACATCCTGGTTGGACGACCAATAACATGTTGGACGGAGCAAGTTACGATCCGCAAAAAGGGAATTTACCTGGTTGGTTAGCTGTTTACACGCCTGACATCGTTTTACTTCACGCAGGAACAAATGATGTAACGCACCGCAGTGGAGAGCATACCGCTGCGAACATTACGCGAATGATAGAAATGTTGCAAGCGGATAATCCCAACGTGGTCATTCTCTTAGCGAAAATTATCCCACGGTCAGGTTATTTTCAACAAGTTCTGGATGTTAATAACTTGCTAGATGCAGTGGCAGAAAATACTAGTACGGCTACTTCCTGCGTACGAATTGTCGATCAATATACGGGCTATTCTGCTGACTTTGATAACTATGACGGTATCCATCCGAATCGAACTGGCGATGTGAAAATGGCAAATAAATGGGCGGAAGCGATTTTAGATGTGATTGAAAGTGGAAATTGTCGGGTAGCAGTGGATTGTACGCAATTGCAAGTGCGTTTGAAAGCAGATGAAATCAACTGTTTTGGTGCGCAAAATGGCGCCCTGCGTCCAATTGTGAATGGCGGCATTGAACCTTTTTCGTATCAATGGTCAACTGGAGATCAAACCTATGATCTTACAAATTTGAGCGGCGGTGATTATACCGTTACGATTACGGATGGCAATAACTGTAGCGAATCTGCCAGTTTTCAACTTGCAGAACCTACTGCTTTACAAGTTCAAACACTAAGCAACGATATTACTTATTTTAATACCAATACGGGCAGTGCAGAAGTACAGGTTAACGGTGGCGTTTCGCCTTATAGTTATGAATGGAATACGGGCGCATCAACGGCAAGAATAGCCGATCTTCCTGCGGGTAATTATCAAGTAACGATCAGTGATCAAAACGGCTGTTCGGCACAACGTTCTTTTACGATTACGCAACCCGAGTGCCCAGCC
>JBGCES010000103.1:0-10692 GCA_045106545.1 Saprospiraceae bacterium | reverse complement strand
GTTTGAATTTCCATTTGGGTTCCGTGAATTAGAAGGTATTCACTCCCGAACGGATTTTGACTTGAGTGCACATCAAGAGTTATCTGGTAAGAAATTACAATATTTCGACCCAGAAGCAAATGAAAACTATGTGCCTTACGTCGTTGAAACTTCGATCGGTTGTGACCGCATGTTTTTGGCAGTTTTATCCAATGCTTATACGGAAGAAACGGTACCTGATGCGAAAGGAAAAGACTCAACACGGATCGTTTTAAAAATTCATCCTGCTTTAGCGCCCATCAAATGTGCGGTATTGCCTTTGTTGAAAAACAAACCTGAATTGACGAGCAAAGCGCGCGAAATTTTCAATGAATTGAAATTGCATACGCAGTGTCAATATGATGAAAAAGATGCGATTGGTCGCCGCTACCGTCGCCAAGATGCGATTGGTACACCATTCTGTGTGACGATTGATTTTGAAACCTTGGAGGACAATATGGTAACGATTCGCGACCGTGACACTTTGCAACAAGATCGCGTAGCGATTGCTGATGTAGCAGATATTATTAGCAAACGAGTGGATATGAAGCAGTTGTTGAAATAAGAAGACAGAGGTCAGACCATTGCATTGTCAGAGGTCAGACTGATTTAAACATTAAGTAAAGCCTCTTGTGCGTATTTGATAAATCAAAGCGTGCAAGAGGCTTTTTTTGTTAGCATTAATCAAAAAATAACTCCGCCATTTGAGTTTTTTAATTGATAATTTTCTGAATAAAATCATTCATTTGAGAAAATGATCATTTAAAAAACGGCGGAGTTATTTTTTGAAGGTTATTTATCAGATATCAAACAACACTTTTGCTGGTTATTTTCAACTGAATATTCCTTATTTTTACGGCTATGCTAAAGCAACTCACTTCTACTCCTACTTTTGCGGACATTGAAAAAGTCCATGCGGTAATTCAACCGTTTATTCATCGTACGCCCGTACTCACTTCCGTTAGTATCAATAAAATAGCGGGTGCAGAATTATTTTTTAAATGTGAAAATTTTCAGAAAATTGGGGCATTCAAAATGCGCGGTGCGAGTAGTGCAGGATTAGCATTGTCGGAAGCGGAAAAGCAACGCGGTTTGGCGACCCACTCTTCGGGTAATCATGCGCAGGCGGTTTCTATGACGGCTAAATTAATGGGCATTCCTGCTTATATTGTCATGCCCGAGAACTCACCCGAAGTAAAGAAAAAAGCAACGGCAGGTTATGGTGCGAAAGTTATTTTCTGTACACCGACTTTAGCAGCACGCGAAACAACTTTAGCAAAGATCGTAGCAGAAACGGGCGCGACTTTTATTCATCCTTATAATAATTATGATGTCATCGCGGGGCAAGGAACTTGTGCCAAAGAACTAATTGAAGAGATAGGTGTCTTAGATACGATCATATCACCCGTTGGTGGTGGTGGATTGATGAGTGGAACAGCTATTACAACTAAACATTTGTTGCCCAATGCACAAATTATCGGCGCTGAACCAGCAGCAGTAAACGATGCCTATTTGTCGTTCAAAGCGGGAAAAATCATTAAAAACACCACGACGGATACGATTGCGGATGGTCTAAAAACCAATTTAGGCGAAAAGACTTTTTCTGTGATTCATCAATTAGTAGATGATATTATTACTGTGAGTGAAGAAGAAATTGTTGCTGCCATGCGCTTGATTTGGGAACGGATGAAGATTATTATCGAACCTTCTTGCGCAGTTGTTTTGGCAATTGTTTTACAACAAAAGGAACGTTTTGCGGGACAGCGAATTGGCTTAATCATTACAGGAGGTAATGTAGATGTGAGCAAACTGCCGTTTTAAATTATTCCAGATTAAATATTTTTGATGCGCGTAAATACTAAGCAGAAAATAATGGACGAAACAATTTGCCTGTTCAACAAGCATGGTTTCGCTAATGTTACTACTAGTCGGATTGCGGAGACTTTAGGTATCAGCCTTGGTAATCTTACTTATCATTTTCCAAAAAAAGGGAGCTTGGTAGAAGCAATTTATCAACAATTAGTTACTGAGTTACGCGTCTTACTTACCAATTACCGCCAGCATCCTGATTTTTTGAGTATCGATGGGCAGTTGCGTGGGTTTTACAAATTCCAGATCAAATATCGTTTTTTCTACGTAGATACTTTAGAGATTGGGCGAGCCTTTCCAAAGATTGGCTTGCAACATCAAGCTCACATCAACATGCAAATACAAGCGATTAGCGCCACATTTGCTTTCAATGTAGATAAAGGTAATTTAATCAATGATGTGCCCGCGAATACTTATAAACGCGTTGCACACTCTATTTGGATGATGACCGCCTTATGGACTTATCAACTCCTCATTCGCGGAAAGATGGATACAGATTCCGAAAATGCTATGCTAGAAAGTGCTTGGAATCTAATTAGACCTTACTTTACGGAAGGCGGTCAGAGAGTTTATAACGAACTAAATCATCCTTTATCAACTAACGCTTAAGTGTATCAGTATCTGTTAAGACAACTGATAAATTTGCCCCAATTTTGGAATTTCTACATTCGTAAAGTGATGTTCATCTAATGTTTCTTTAAACTTACTTTGTCGATCAATCTCGCCGTGCACAAGGAAGATCTTCTTTAAATGCCCTTTTTGATTATTAATGAAATCTAAAATTTCATTCCGATCCGCATGCGCCGAAAAGGAATCCATAATTTCAATATCCATCCGCACTGGCTTCACTTCACCAAACATTTTTAGCGATTCTACTCCACTACGCAAAATGCCACCAGGTGTATTTGGCGAACAATACCCAACTATTAACAAGGTATTTTTCTTTTGGTCGATGCTATTAAATAAATGATGCCGCACTCGTCCCGCATTCATCATACCCGAGGAACTAATGATGATACAAGGTTCATCGGTGCTATTTAGTGATTTTGACACCTCAACTTCCCGTACATAAGTCAGTGCATTAAAGCCGAAAGGATTATCATCAATCAGTAAATAATTATTCAAATCATTATCAAAACATTCGGGATGTATCCCAAAAATCTCCGTCGCATTTACCGCTAACGGGCTATCGACATAAACGGGAATCTTAGGTAATAAACCTGCCGTTTCCATCTGATCCAGCATATATACGATCTCTTGTGTCCGTCCGATACTAAAAGCAGGGATAATTAACTTGCCACGTTTTTCAATACACGTCCGTTTGATAATTTCTAAAAAACGTTCTTCTTCGGCGGGTTTTGCAGTGTGGTCTTTATCACCATAAGTCGATTCACAAATTAGATAATCCACTTCTGGCATCGGTAGCGGATCACGTAAAATCGGGCGGTCAGGGCGGCCTATATCTCCCGAAAATCCAAACCGAATAATTTTATCTCCTTCTTGGATATGCAAGGTTACACTTGAACTTCCCAAAATATGCCCTGCATCACGGAATAGAATTTTCACATTTTTATGAATCGAAATCCAATGCTCATAAGAATGTCCTTCAAAAAAGGTCATCGTTTTGTTCGCGTCTTTCGTATTGTACAATGGTTCGCGTAGCGGTTTGCGTTTGCTTTTTTTCTTCTTGAGTTGTCGCTTATTAAACCATTCCGCATCACGCTCTTGGATGTGCGCGCTATCAAGTAGCATAATTGAGCATAAGCTGCGCGTTGCATGCGTACAGTGAATTTCGCCGCGAAAACCATCTTTTACCAACTTTGGAACGCGCCCAGTATGATCGATATGGGCATGGGAAAGAACGAGGCAATCAATATCGGAAGGTTCGAAATACCAATTTTCATTAAAATCTTTCATCTCAGGTGCACGCCCTTGATATAGTCCGCAATCCAATAAAATTTTAAAGCCATCGTTAAGCGTAATCAAATGACAACTTCCTGTAACTTGTTGTGCGGCGCCGCAAAATTGTATTTCCATAGTGTGTTTAGTTATTAGTAATGGAGTAACCAGTTATCAGTAACCAGTTCCTAAACGTGAACAAATTGGAGGGGAAAGATAATAAAAAGCCTCGGTAAGTAATAAAACTCACCGAGGCTTCCTGTTAACTCGTTTACTAATTACTGATAACTACTTACTAATTCTGTCGTACTTTCAACCCACCGTAGTCTAACCTCGCTTTAATCACACTCCGCGCACCTTTCGTCCCTTTGTGTCCTTCTACTTCGTGATAAGTACCTTTTTCCTTTTCATAAGTAACATTCATATCTTCGGGGTAACGAATGCCGGCGTAATTTGCGGTAGCTTCCATGCGATAGCTTGCGCCATCTTCTACATTAATTTTAAAGTCAGCATAGCTACCTACAATACGAATATCAGCAAAACCCTTAGCTACTTTCTCCACCGTTGCGCCACCGTATTCTAAATCAAAATCAAGGCTATTACCAACTTTCTGTGCGTAAACTTCCGTATATTTTGAACCGACTACGATATTATCTGCATATTCAATATTAAAACTATCATACTTACCATTGTTACGGAAATCGCGTACTTCACCAATGTCATAAGTATCGTATTTAGTTTCAGAACGAATATCGTTGGCTTTATCAATAGTTACTTTAGAATATTTAGAAGTTAAACTTAATTCTTTCGCTTCTTTAAATAAAATGCGTCCGTAGCTAATTTCGCTGGTTACATCACGCGCTGCGACAACAGTTCCATTACCATAACCTAAATTAATCGTTGCATTCTCACCAATACCTTCCAAGCGGAAATTACCATATTTCACCGCAACCGTTGCCGAACCTTCAATTGCTTCTGCATTCACATTGCCATATTTATTAATAATGTCAATATTATTCGTTGCGGGTAAAAACACCTTGTAACTAATGTTGTAATCACTTTTATTATCACCCCAACTCCACCAGCCAGATTTCTGCGATTCGATTTCCGTTTCCGCTTTTACATAATCGTTTCCGTTAGAAAAATCAACGTCAATACGTTCAAATACTTCTTGCGCCTCTGATTCACTACCTGCATTAACTAGGATAGTTACTTCAATTTTTACACGTGATTTATCCCAGGTTTGCAAATTAATCTGTCCATATTTGTTGTAAATACTCGTCGTACCATCCGCCGTAATTCCAAATTCTTTTTTAATCGTCTTGGTAAATTCTTTCTTCGTTACCGACGTAGGATTCGCCGTAGCAGTCGTTTGAAATAAAGTGAATGTAGCAATTAATAAAATCAAAAGCGGGTTGAAAGTTAAAACTGCACTTTTGCATTTTACATTTTGCGTTTTACATTTTACATTAAATATTTTATATACTGATTTCATTTTCTTTCGTTTTGTTCTCGGAAGGCGTTTCCGCAGATTCTACCCGCTCTAACACCCGTTCCAAGATAGCTATTTTCGTCTGATAGCTATTAATAAGATTGTTTAAAATTTGTTCTTCCGATCCTTTTGGTGCGTTGACTAACTCTTGTTTAAGTTCTTCCATTACATTATCTAACTGAGCCAAATCAGGCTGCACGACTTCCTGCTTTTCGTAACTTGCCAACCGCTTCATTTTTTGACTCACTTCTTTCTGAAAGTATCGTTCCATCTCCATGTATTCAGGTGCGATTTCGTTCAACACAGCAAGCGGATCTTGTTGATTCTGCTGCGTAATGTAACTACCAATCACGCCACCCGAAACGAGTAAGAAAAGTACGGCAGCCGCTACACGCATCGCACGCCACATCAATATGCGCTTACCACGTTTTTGCTGCTTTTGTTCTTGTTGCTGATTCAACTCCGCATCAATATTCGCCCAAACTTGCAAATCGGGGATCGCGCGGTCAAATTGCTCCCGCTCACTGCGAATAAATTGTTCTAAATTATCCATGTTTATTTGATTGTAAAATTGCTCGATTGTGAAACTGTCAGATTGTCAAGACATAAAAAACACAATTACACAATTTTACCATTACACAATATAAATCTAAGTTAAATACGTTAGAAGTGCCGCCGTCAACCGTCAACCTTCTACCGTCCACTACTCAATATTTCCTTCAGCTTCTTCTTCGCGCGACTGTATTGCGATTTGGAAGTTGCTTCGGTAACGCCGAGAATACTCGCGATTTCTTTATGATCGTAGCCTTCTAGCATATACAACGAGAATACAACGCGATAACCATCAGGTAATTGAAAAATCGCTCGATTAACCCGCTCTACGTCCAATTCCCGACTATCTACGGGATCATCATCGACCATAGCAAAACCACCGTGGCGATCTTCCAGTTCATCAAATTGTAACCGCCGTTTCTTTAAATGGTTAATACAATTATTGACGGTAATCCGTTTGATCCACGCACCAATCGAGGATTGATAACGGAACGTGTGTAGCTTCGTAAAAACATCCGTAAAAGAGTTCTGTAATAAATCTTCTGCCTCCATCTCGTTGCGTAGCATCCGCATACAGACGTTGTACATGGCTTTGCCATACAGTCGATACAACTTAAATTGCGCTTCACGTTTGCCGCATTTGCAGGCTTCAACGATTTCGCGATGGGTGTCGGCGTAGTTCAAAACTAAACTCTTGTGGGTTTTTGTCTCCGCTATTTTTGTTTTAGTACCTGATATCTTCAGCGTCGTAGTCATAGTAAAATGGTGTCTTTTCCTGCGCAGGTCGTCATAGCATTAACGTTTAAAGGCATAGGTTGGAGCAATAATAAAAGTAAAAAGTTTTAAAAAATAAATTCCTGATTTTTAATTGATGATTTTTCTGAATGAATAGATTTTTATTCGATAAAATCATCAATTAAAAATCTTAAAGGGGAATTTATTTTTTAATCATTAATATGTCGTCTGCTCCTTATTCTCAATTTCAATGACAGGACTAATTTAAGAAGGTTGCAAGAATAATTGATGTAGGGACATATTTTAATGTAAAATTTAAAAGGCTAAATAAAAAATGTAAAAGTGGGCGGGTGAATTAAGCTAAAAACAGGCGATTTTTAGCTAAGCTTTACTGAATTATTCGGTTCAACAAATGACAAATTATTACCAACCTAAAGATTTTCCTTACCTTTCTGCAACGTTTTCCATTGAACAAACTTTAAATCGAAAATCGTAATCTCACTTTTACATTTTTCCTTTTGAGTTTTACATTTTACATTAAAACAAATGACCAACCACACTATACAAATCCGCTCCGCTCACACTCGCGCTGCCGAAGTTTCTTGGTTCGCGCCCATCTGTAATGGTGATTTTGAATTTATGGGCGAAATGGATAATTCGCTCAAAAGTACTTGGGAGAATGCTTCCAATATTTTGCTTACTGCCGATAAATTGGGCTACCGCAATATTCTTTGTCCTTCTTCTTATCAAGTCGGACAAGACACGCTGACCTTTGCTTCAGCAGTTGCGCCTTTGACTAAAAATATGAATCTGCTCGCCGCCGTGCGCTGCGGAGAATTGCATCCACCTATGTTGGGTCGGACAATTGCTACTTTAGATCATATTTTAAAAGGGAGGTTAACGATAAATATCATTTCGTCCAATTTGCCAGGTATGCAGTTAGAATCGGCTGCCCGTTATCAGAAGTCGCGGGAGGTGATTGAAATTTTAAAACAAGGCTGGACGCAAGACTTCATTAAATTTAAAGGCGAATATTACGACTTAGAATTACCCGCCGCACCCGTTAAACCGTATCAGCAGAACGGCGGTCCACTACTTTATTTTGGTGGCTATTCGCCTCCAGGCGTTGATCTTTGCGCTGAACATTGTGATGTTTATTTGATGTGGCCCGAAACGGAAGAACGCCTCAGCGAATTAATGACCAACATGTCCACTAAAGCAGCAGCTTACGGTCGTACGGTGGATTTTGGGTTACGCGTGCATATGATTGTTCGCGAAACAGAGGAAGAAGCACGTGCCCACGCTCGTAAATTAATGTCAAAATTAGACGCAAAGCTAGGCAAAGAAATCCGCGAACGTGCTCTTGATGCCAAGTCTTACGGTGTTGCCCGTCAAGCGGAAATGCGTCAAGGATCAGACGATGAAGGTTATGTGGAAGATAATTTATGGACGGGAATTGGTCGCGCACGTTCAGGTTGTGGCGCAGCATTGGTCGGTAGTCCTGAACAAATTATTGCTAAAATTAATCGCTACATTGACATGGGTATTCGCGCTTTCATTTTTTCGGGTTACCCGCATTTAGAAGAATGTAAATACTTCGCTGACTTAGTACTACCACATTTGGAAACCGTTTCGATGCCACATTTTCAAGGGCGCGTACCGACCGAAACACCGCTGACCCCACTCGGCGCAGCGCAACGGGTGTGATTGAACAGGAACGCACGCGTCAGCGATGAAAGGTGAGAAGTGTACGCCGCTCCACTTTTACATTTTAAATTTTGCGGTTTTACATTTTACATTTCCCTATCATGCTAATCGATCTCATAATCGTCATTTTCTATTTCGCCTTCGTCATGTACCTCGCCCTTTCGGGACGCGAAGGTATGAATGTTAGCAGCGAACAGTATTTTCTGAGTTCACGCAACTTACGTTGGCATTCGGTCGCTATTTCTACGATTGCGACAAATGTACAGGGCTATCAGTTTCTGGGGATGATGGGATCGGCGTATTTGTACGGTTTGGCGCAAGCCAATTTGGAAATTAATGCGATGCAGGGCATTCTGATGGCGGCATTTATTTTTGTGCCATTGTATTTGAAAGATCGGATTATTACCATTACGCAGTTTATCAAAAAACGGCTGGGGAATACGGTTGGACTGTTTTATTCCTTAGCGAATCTTCTGATGTTTTCGACGCTTGGATTAGGCGCGGCATTGTTTTGGGGGGCATATGCCGCAGATTTGGTTTTTGCAGATTTTCTACAAATATTAAGCGCAGATCGCATTACGCGTATTATTATCTTAATCGTTTTCCTCGGTGTTTTCTCGGCGATTTACACCTATTTCGGTGGTTTAGGCGCAGTAGTACGAACTGATATTTTACAGTTTTCGATTCTCACAGGTGGCGGTATTGTCGTTTTATTAACTGCTATTTATCACCTCGGCGGTTGGTCAGAATTGTATAATAAAACGCCCGAATTGATGCACCTTCACTTACCCGCCGAACATCCACAATTGCCGTGGACAGCAATCTTTGGGCTGTTCTTATTAAACATCAATTATTGGTGTGCGAATCAAAGTGTCATTCAGCGATCGTTGGCAGCACGAAGTCTTAGAGATGCACAGATTGGCTTGATGGTCGGTGGCGTATTGAAATATTTTATGGCAATCATTATCGTCATTCCAGGTATCGCTTTGGCAGGCATTCTCGCAGATAATCCACTCGCTGAACCCGATCAGACCTTTCCTTATTTAGTGACAGAATACTTGCCCGCTGGTGTACGCGGCATTATTCTCTGTGCCCTTTTTGCCTCTCTGATGAGTACGGTAGATTCGCTTTTCAACTCACTAGCAACTTTGTGGAGTATTGATATTTATAAAGAATACATCAATAAAAATGCGACCGATTCACAACTCGTCGCGGCGGGACGACGCACGATTTTATTCACCTTAGTTAGCGGTATCGCGATGGGTTGCGTGCTACTTTACGTCAAGTTTGAAAATCCCGAAGCGGCATTTACGCATACACTGAACGAATTGCGTTATTACATCAATTGTGGTATCGTAGTGCTGATTTGCGCAGCTGCTTTCCTACTTGCTCCCAATCATCGGTTGGCTCTTATCGCTTTCCTTTCGACGATTCCATTGCATTTACTATTTCAATATTGCTATCCAGACATGAATTATTTTGTACGGGCAGGCTGGGTGATTTTGGTTGCTTTTGGGTTGTTAGCAATTCCTACGGTGATTAAAACGGGCTGGCGACCGTTGGGCGATTATTTAAAGGCGAGTTCGGTGGAGATTGCAAGGATTGGGGTGGGGTTGGCTGTGAGTTTGGTTATATTGCATATTGTGTTTAGTTAAAAAGTAACATTAAAAAAAATACCATATTATTATTGTCCACAGTAAGTCTATTTGCGAATATGACTTCTCTCATACTATAAGGTAGCATCTTTGCTGCTCATTTTATAAGTGAACGAGTCTTAGAAAATGCGCTACTTTACGAAGAAGTTTCATTTAAAGTCAATCATAATTCTAACGATGCAAGTGTAGATGAACTATTAGAATGTTTTGACGAATTATCCGAACTTTACGAACTTGGAATATTTAGTGAGGAGGACTTAAACTATGATATGACTACACAATATATACGTTTCTTTTTGTTCAAGCAAAAGAGATGGAAAGTCAATTATACTAAAGCAATAACTGGAAAATCGCATAATCGCACTGGTCAGAGACGCAGCGCGAGCAAGAAAACCCGTGGAAAATAGTACCATAAAATATCTTCGATGACTACAACGTAGTCAGAAATGAATTATGTTTGACTACCACTGTAGTCATGGAAGCAAGTCATCCTAGGCTTCCCCACCGGTTTTACCAATGGTTATTCATAGTTCAAATACTTCGTATTTATCAGGAAAAAAGTTATTCATTTTTGCAGAAACTGTCGTGGCACTTATTGAAAACGCAGCGCCAGCGAAGATATCCTATTCATAATACAAATAGGATATCTGCGGATTTGTTTCTGAATAAAAAAAACGAATCACATTATTTTCAAAATACTTCATATGATCTTTGTAATCAACAAGCTGAATTCTATCATATTCAGTTTGATTAATTACGTAAGTA
>JBGCES010001029.1:0-3377 GCA_045106545.1 Saprospiraceae bacterium | reverse complement strand
GAAAAAGTGCCAATTTTACCTTTTGTTTTTCCTTCTCGTTGACCAATTGTTTATAACCTAAACCCAACGAAAAACAGATTACTTCCAAAATTGAACCCGATTGAAAACAAAACAAAAATGCGCCACTGCGTCCGTATTTGGCAAAGGTAAAAGCCGATAAAAATACGCCTACACACAGCAACATTAAACCCGTGATAAAGAAGTACGCCTTGCGGTCGCCCGTCTTATAGAAAGGAATGCCTAACACCAATCCGATCAAGCTACTTACGCAAATATATAGCGCCATAATCATGGTAGAATAACGATTATCAAGTTGATTGTTGAATAAAATAAACAGGCAAAGCAGCAACAGTGGAATTGATATAAATGCTAGTCCATTCAAGATAGAATGCCAACGCGGTAAGACCTTCTTCGTTTCCAGGAACGCTTGAACAAAAAGGGTGTAACTGACGATGCCGAAAAAGGTAATCAACGCTATATAGTTAAGCTGATCGGGATTACTCAAAACGCTTTCGGTCAGTGTGGGATCGAGTCGCATCCACACATAAAAAGTGTAAGCTCCATTGGTCAACACGAAGAAACTATAGAAAATATAAGCGCGGTCGCGCGCAATGAAATAGAATAAAAAATTATACGCAAATAAGACGAACATCGCGCCCATGTACAGCAAATTAAACCATTCATTTTGTTTGCTGATTGCGCTCACATTTTCTTGAAAAAGGGCACTATCCTGCGCAGGCAACCATCCGGAGATACTGACCAGCAAAATACTGGTCAGTAATACTCGCGTGATTGGTTTTAATAAGTTTGAATGGTATAATTTTTTAGGAAACATAATTAGTGGTAAATGCGACAATTGTAGTGTTATGTTATTGTTGTTTGTTTACTATATCCGCTTCGCCATCAACTTGGGAAAATCATAATAACGATGTAACGTCAATTCCGTCACTTGCCCAGCGTCGTTTCTAATAAATTCGATTTCTGCCTCAAAGGCATCATAAGCGTAGCGATCTTTGGATTTTAGCGCAATCTCGGATTTGGGCTGAATGGGCATCGCCGCTAATAGCAAGTCATTTTCTTGCACAATTGTCAATATCAAATCTTCTCTTTTTCCACCGTAAGTGCCTTCTAGCTCTTTATCAAATTCGGGCGCACCTAGCGTTATCGCATATTCGCCAACGTAGTCCGCTAATGCCGTCGTTGCCTTCTTTTTCACTGCTTTGAGTGTAATATCAAAGGTTACTAATCGAGCTTCAGCTTCCATTTTTGCTGTACCTTTTTCTAGATCACAAACCAATTGCCCTTTTTCAGCAGCAGAAAGTTCTGTCAGTAGTAAATCTGTTTTATTGAGGGCTTCGCCCGCAAAATACATTTGGGTGATCAATTCGTGATAGCCTCGTTTAGACACTTTATAGTGAATGTGCGGCGTGCGCATCCGACCGCTTTCTGGATCGACTGGATAGGCGCCAGGCTTGATGGTTTTGAAGCTATATTCACCTTTCGCATTGGTTTTTACTTGCCCCCAACCTTGAAAATTTGGGTCATCAGGCGCATCGTTATGATCATATTCATGGTGGTATTTGCCAACCGCGTTGGCTTGCCAAATCATCACGACTGCATTCGCAATTGGTTGACAATTTTCATCTGTTACCCGACCGCTTACATAAATAAGATCGCCTTTCGCTCTTTCTGGTGAGCCATTGAAAAGAGTTAGGTCTAAATCAACGTCTTTTTGGGGTTGATTGGGATGGAACGGACCCATGGTTTGTTTGGCGGTAGGCGTACAATTTTCAGTTGCTTGAGAAGCATTTATTGCGGTTGCTTCTTCTGTTTTAGTTTCTTTACAGCCAATCAAGCCCGCTGAAATCGTTCCCAATGTTGCGCCTAATCCAAGTTGAAGTGCGTCTCGACGGTTCATCTTCTTTTTCATGAATGTATTTTTTTAGAAAAGGTATCTAGGGTAAAAAGAGAAGCGGGCGTTCTTTTACACCCGCCTCTTACGCTCTGAGGTTAAACTAAATTCGATATACTTATTATCTTTGGTATTGGGTGAAATCCATTAATGAATTGCTCAGGTATCGGATACCTCGAAGGTATCCGATACCTAAATCACCACCTTATCTTTCTATGATCACTTTCTAGCGAAATCAATCAAATGAAACTCTTCGATACGCGCCAATTCAGCTACTTCATAAAACTTTTCATCCCACTGCGCATCTGTCATATCAGGAAATGCCGCTTTGAAATACTTCCCACTGCGATCCCGATTCATGTACTGATCCATATCTTTGAAAAAATCGACGGCAACGAATTGGTAAGGCATATCCATTCCCATCGGGCGGATGAGTTGCAAACCAGCCCAACCATCGCGTCCTTTATCGGCTATTTCTAGCTTGTGCATGGGCATAGCGTACTTGCGTTCAAAATCGCGGTAAGCACTCCATTTTGGCATATCTACATTAAAATATACATGCTGAATTACTTCTGAAGGCGTCTTTCTTTCTTCCTGCCAAAAACCTTCCCAGTTGATAAAACCGTAGGTCTTTACCCATTCGCGACTCTTACCTGTTTTTTCGAAAGCGGCATCCATATCCTTATCGGGATATACTTTTTTGAAAATGTCGCCCATGGATGTACCACTTTCTGCTTGTTGCAGATCTTTATAGACCCGCACGGTTACATAGTGGTATTCTGCTTCCGAACCACCTGGAAATGGTACTCGGTATAGCCCCCAACTATTGAGTTCACCGAGATTGATTTTCTCCTGGTGCATGGCTTTCCACATGTCTTGCTCGACGGATAAATACTCGCTGGTACTTTGATCCGCAGAGAGTTTAAAAAAGTCCATTTCGACGTAGGTTTGAGCAGCTAACGGATTCAGCGAAAGCGTAAGGAAGAAGGATAAGGTTAGTAGGAAGGTTAAACAATTTTTCATGACGTTTGTGTTTGTTAAAAAAATAAGATGAATGGTAATTTGATAATTTAGGGCAGTAAAATTTAGCCTAAAAGTGATCCCTTTTAGAAAAATTCCAAAAGCACTTTTATTCCGATTCCTTTTATATTTGTTATCAGACCTTTACTCCTTCAAGTTATGATCTTTCCCGCTTTTTGATTCGCACTACAGTACCAATTATTAGCACTGTCGTTTCATCTCGCCGAAAATATCCGCACTTATGTTGCATGAGATGAAAAAACAGTGTAAAAACGAAGTTTGCATAGCTGTTGAGTTGACGTGATAGCAATTTTTCTTACGAAAGAGAGTTACACGTTGACTTCATCATAGCGCAGATGGATACGCTATTAACGTATGCAAAACAAGTTGTTATCTAGCGGTTGTGTTTACTTAATTTGGACTAAGAAAAGGAAAGTAATTCTAA
>JBGCES010001028.1:0-4878 GCA_045106545.1 Saprospiraceae bacterium | reverse complement strand
CAAAGGCATCAAAAAAGTATTTATTTCGGAATATGGTCCAGCGATTGTGATTGCTGATAATACTTGGCGGGCAGCTCAAGCAGCGCGGGCATTGCGCACCACGGAAGATGGCGCAAATACGGATCTTTCTACCGCTTCGATCAATGCTAAAATTAATGAGTTATTAAAATCGCCACCTATCGAAATGCGCGTACAAGAAGGCGATGCAACGGGCGTTTTAAACAGTAAATCTGACCGTGCTATTAGTGCGCGTTACGACGTGCCTTATCTCGCCCACGCGACGATGGAACCGATGAACTGTACTGTTTTGGTAAAAGATGGAAAATGTGAATGTTGGGTTGGTCATCAGGCGGCTTCGGTGGTGCATAATTTATTGAATGAATCGACAGGCATTGATAAAGCCAATATCAAAATTAATACAACTTATCTCGGTGGCGGTTTTGGTCGCCGAGGCGAACCTGATTTTGTACGTTATGCAGGTGCGGCGGCAAAGGAAATGCCAGGTGTTCCCGTGCAAGTCGTTTTCACGCGCGAAGAAGATATGTTGAATGACACTTATCGACCAGCAGCGGCTTGTGAATTTAAAGCGGTGGTGAGTGAGCAAGGTGAGATCGAGGCTTTTTCGAGCATGTCCGTTTTACAATCTTGTCAACATAACGCCTTAATGCGCATTATGCCTGCGATGGCAGCTCCACCAGAAAAAGATGAAACGACGGTTGAAGGAATTGAAGATTTACCTTACGCGATGCAAAGCAAACAGGTTGCTTTTGGAGATTTAGACTTACCGATTCAAGTTGGTTTTTGGCGGAGTGTCGGTTATTCGCAAAATAGCTTTTTTGCAGAATGTTTTATGGATGAATGTGCCCACGCTGCACAGCAAGATCCGTATCAATTTAGAAAATCTAAACTGGGTAAACATCCGCGTTTCGCGGCGGTATTGAATAAAGTAGCGGAAATGGCGAATTGGAATACGCCCCTACCCGCAGGAAAATTTCGCGGCATCGCGCTGGTCAAATCTTACGGTTCGATTGTAGGCGAAGTCGCAGAGATTTCTAAAATAGGCGATAAGCAATTTAAAATTGATAAATATTACTGTGCGATTGATTGTGGCAACGCGATTAATCCAAATACGATTGAAGCACAAATTCAAGGTGGCGTTATCTTTGGTTTGTCTGCCGCTTTGTACGGAGAAATTACGTGGGAAGATGGTGCGGTGGTTCAACAAAATTTCCCACAGTACGAAATGGTGCGTTTGAATGTTTGTCCTGAAATTGAAGTGCATGTCATGGACGTTGATGAACATCCAGGGGGAGTCGGTGAGCCAGGTGTTCCACCTACTGCGCCTGCTCTAGTGAATGCACTTTTTGCAGCGACGGGCGAGCGCGTACGTTCGCTTCCGCTAAAAAAACAAGGGTATCGGTTTGTTTAACGAAATTTTCAGTTCTAACACGCTTAGCCACGCCGAAATACTTAGAATAGCTGAACGCAAAGGTTTTTCCATCGAAAAGCTTGGATTTACGTTTACTAAACCTCAAAGGTTTAGTAAACGTGGCGCATACCATCAACGAAATCAACCCACTATCAATTCTTGATACCTAATACTTTTTTCATGCGCTGCTCTTTTTCTCCTTGCAGTTGAACAAAAAAGACTCCACCTACGTCATTGAGCAATTGTATTTCATGAAAATGTGCCCCTTTGTCAAGCAACTGTTTTTTAAAAATCTGCTGCACCAAATGACCTCTGGCGTCATAAATTCTTAGACTGTACACACCTGCATTTTCCAATTGATAATTAACTTGAATTTGGTCGCGAAAAGGATTAGGGGCAACTTGCAGTTCAGCAATCACATTATTTTGCTCAATTGCTGGAAGTACAGTGGAATTACTTTGGCAACCATCAATAGTAGCTAAAAAAGTACTGCCTGCGGTGACTTGAAACCCCTGATTCAATTGAATCGATTGCGCAGCGCGATATTCTATATTGGCACTATTAAAAATAATTTGCTGTGAAGTAATTGCTGCATTGGTTTCATGATTTTTAGAAATATCGGTCAGTCCGTTGAGGAGCAAATCCGTATTCGTACAATCACATTCCTGAATATTTTGGGTGTAAACTGCCGCACTTGAAGCATTCGGAATCCGTCCCGTCGTGCTAAAATTTCCATCCAAAATGGCGAAACCAACCTGAATTGTGGTAGCTAGATTAGCAAGTTGATTTTTAGCAATCCGGTATTCCACTTCAGATCCTGTCCGTTGTACTTCCACCGTACCAGAATTGGTCCAAGTGAAATCTGAACCAGTACCGTTATAACTAAAAAGTGTAGTATTTTCGATTAGGAAATTAAAACCCGTAGCAGACCAACTACTCCCCGTAAATTCACTTCCGCCTGTAGTATTATTATCAGTATCTAAATAAAATTGGATGTTATCATCTAAGTTCGCTCCCGCATATAAATATAGGTAATCCGCGTCCTCCGCTACTTTTAAGGCATTCAAACCGTTAGTGCCATTCGTAGAAATTGCCGCGACACTTGACCAATCGCCGAAGTTGCCATCAATCGTTATACTCGAACAATCTTGCGCGGTGGAATTAATCAAAATAGAATACTGCAAGTCATTAAAACCCGTTGTGGATTCCCACGTATTTTCATTGGCAAAGCGGACGCTATATTCTGGACGTTGAGCAATACGATAATCATCAGTAGGATCGAGTAAGTGCAATAATAAATCATAATTACCCATTGGTAGATCGCTCGGTATCAACACATTACCACTTACTTGCACCGAACCTGGTTGCCAAAATCGACTATCTGTATTCGTTCCATCAATCGCTACTTCTGCAATTGCTCCCGTACTCGTATTTCTTAATACTAGAAACAATTTCCGTTCATTAAAAGGAACCGTAAAACCGGTATTTTCAATATTTAAGGTAATGTTAATCGTCGTTCCTGCATTTGCGGAAGCGGGATAAGTACCGTTTTCTAATTCAAATCGATACCCTAATCGGCGTTTGATTTCGTCCATACAACCGCCATCTTGCCAGTCGTTATTGACCGTATTGTTGTAACTCGAATTTAAAAAAGAATAATTCAAATCATCCATTATACCAACTACATCGTTGTTACAATTATTTTGATTACCAAAATCTACATCACCACAAGTTTCTCCACCAATTGCGGTAAATTGCCCATCTGTCGCTGCGTACGGTTTTAATACATCAATACGTTCTATCGGGGTGGAATTGTCATTGCCATAATCAAAGTAAGTTCCATAATCTCCTGGAGAAGCTAAGAAACAATCGTTATGAAAAGCGAGCCGCGAACGATCGTCGCCTTTAAACGCATCGGCTAAGGTCATTGGCAGATCAGTTACAGGCGCATTCACTCCGCCGAGATAACGTTGTTTGAGTTGTGGATAGCGCAGTTGTACCATGCGATTGGTCGGAACAGCATCTAGTATTTTTTCGGTAACGGCGTTACGTTTTAACCAATTAGCATTAGTGATTTTCTGATCGCCCAAATCTGATGCATCACCAAAAAAATCCGTATAATATTGTTCTCCCCAAGTACCAATAAAGCCTTGTTGTACAACTGATATAACATCCGAATTAGCTTGCAAAACGGGTGTTATCGCTTCAATATGTGCCAGTACGCGCGCAAGCGGCGCATCGCCATAAGGCGGACAAGGGTTATCCCCACAACGACTTGCGTCAAAACCAATCACGTAAGCAAAACGAATAATCATGCGTACGCCTGCTTGCCGAGCTATTGCAAAATCTGCTTCTAAATTTTGTAAATAGCTAGTTGGGATATTATCTGTATTGACGTAACTGTCCAAGACGTAATACCGAAAGATCAAACTGGTACGCACCTGATAATTACCTCTCAGTTCTACATTGTCATCATCTGCGGCGGGAGTAAATTCAGAGGTGCGTTTATTAATTAAATCAGTAACATCCATTAATTCGAAGTTACTCGCATAGGCAGCAGCGACGGGATGATAAAAGCCCCGATCGGGATTCATAAAATCTTCATTGGAGGAAGTGTAGGTAACGGTTTGAGCGATTAATAATTGGAAGAAAAAAAGCCAGAAGGCAGTAATGGAAATGGTTTTTAGAGACATCGGTTTTGGTTTAAGTATAGAAATTAAGCAGTGTCTCTGTAAAAATAGAATAAATGTTGTTAAACAAAGTTAATCTGTGATTTAAAAATGGGCAGTGTTTTGGAAATGCTGTTTATTGGGATGCTAATTATCCAAATTTAAGAACAGTTTTCGTGCTAGGTACTACTTCATTTAGTAGTTTGCTTTTACCAATATTAAGTCATTTGACTTGCCCAGTGGGACACCGCCCAGTACGGGCAAGCTGAGTTGAAAACATAACCCGAGAATACAGGATGCCAGCGGGGTAACGTGAAACCCTTGGCATAAGCGAAATTTTAATATTTTTCATTAATTAGTAATCCTAAATCACGAAAAACTTTTAGTATTTCTTTCTTTTTTTTGTTAAAAAAAATCATCTCAAACTGAAGTGAATATTTACTTCCATCTTTCAAATCTAACTGAAAAAACCTAGTGAAAGCACCAAGATCAAACGTAAATGGATATAAATTATAATGTTTACTGTAATGCACCATTTGTATTTCATTAAAATAAATATCCTTTATCACTTTTCCTCCTTTTGTGACAATAATCCTATTTTCATAAATATGAACTAAATCTTTATAAAAAGAATATATTCAGCCAGCGGTTCGCACTCTAATTTAACATATATGACAATAGAGGAAAAAGGAGCGTTTTTCGATACTTTTAGACACTTTTTTACCTCTAAAATTGGCTTTACATTGTCAATAGTTACTTCAAATAGCATTCAATTTTAAT
>JBGCES010001027.1:0-5541 GCA_045106545.1 Saprospiraceae bacterium | reverse complement strand
TCTAAAAAAGAAATTATTATATTAGAAAAATAGTTCCATCTTTGGAAAAACCGTTTTTTTATTTTTTATTGCGGTCATAGTCAAAATTTTGTAATGTTTTTTGCAAATAAAATTATTAATGAGAATGACTATATAAATGATAAAAAAAAAAAAAAATCCTCTACTATTTATTTTTAGTAGATACATACTTTAAAAATACCACCATTTATGGAAAGGGTTAAAATCGATTTGGAGTTTATTTTTCGCGCCTCCCCGAAAATTTTGTATTCATTTTTCACGACACCTTCAACATTGATCCGTTGGTTTTGCGACGAGGTCGATATTCAAGATGATGTGTACACTTTTGTTTGGAGCGGCTCAGAAGAAGTGGCTGAATTAATTGACGATATTGAAGAAGAACGCCTGCGCTTTGAGTGGGAAGATGGTGAGGAAGGAGAATACTTTGAAGTCAGATTTGATCGTTCACCCGTAACTGGCGAAACGATTCTGGAAATCACCGATTATTGTGACGATGACGAAGTAGATGATCAACGTCAATATTGGAATAATCAGATCGGGCGGCTACGTCAAGAAACTGGCGGATAGTTATAACGACTTTTTCCGACGTATTCTGAAACGTATCGACGAATGTAATTTAGGTTGCTCGGTAATTTTTCTACTGTACGTGACAAATGAAATTGAGCATTATTGTTCAATTTTTATCAAAAAATAATACGCTCTTTCGTTTAGTCGGAAGAGCGTTCTTTTTGATAGATCCACGCCTCTACTCCTCCACTTTTTTTGCAAAATATGACTTGCCATTTTCGCTCCAGCGTTGCGATTTCAGTATCAGAAAAGTCGTTCATAATATTGGAAAAGTAAACATATTGCTGCTGTGATAAATCCTTTTCTAACATCCCTTCCGTTCGTTCCGTCAAGTCTTTATATTTAAGTGCTCCAATCTCAGGAAATGCCGTTCCGACTTGCGCTAAGCTGATATTTTGCTGTTGTAAAAATTGTAATACTTCTGCGCGCAATTCATAGTGCGGTAAATGAGCCAATGTGGAATCCCAGCCTTGCGAAAAAGTCTTCGGATAGATCCAAAGATTTCCCGTCAACAAACCTGCTATTACTAATCCACTAAGTATTTTTTTCCACTTTTTATTTTCGATGACATGAACGATTAAATAATACGCAAGTACGTTCAGCCAGATCATGATCGGTAACAAGTAGCGGTGAGCAGAGAGGAATTTATGTAACAGTAAGGAAGGAGTCAACGTCAAAAAAAGAATCACACCTAAGAGTAATAACTGATAGATTCGCGGCTGTTTAAAAAAAGACAATTTACCTTTTTTCCACCCAATTCCTATTCCAATAAAAACCGCTATCCAGACAAAGACGCGTCCAAAATCCAGTAATCGCCAACCGAGAACCGCGATATTTTTAATAAAACCGCTAAAATCTACCTTCGCAAAACTCGGCGCCCACGAAGAATCCGCATGATAACCAATCCAGCCCGTTTGTTGGTAATGAAAAACTAGAAAAGCCAAAGCAGCCAATCCTGCTGGTACGTAAATAAAGACTTTTCTTATCATCACTAAGGTGCAATATTGCAAATTAAATTTCTTCTGTACGCGATGTTTTCGTTCTTGCAATCCCTGCATATCACACCAGCAATCAAAAATAAACAACGCCGCTACGATCATCATTCCCCGCATACTTATCAGTGCCAAGATAACCATCGCAATAATTTGCAACAAGCGTAAATTATGCAAAATAGCGTACCAAATCAGCATAAACATAGCCGCTACGATAACATCTGGACTAACCAAAACGTGTTGTGCAGCAAAAGTCGGATCAACAAAAAAGATAAGTAAAAGCAACCAAGCTATTTGCGGTGTACCGTAGTATTTGCCTAGTTGAAATACCGCCCAGACGCTCGCCCAGACAAAAGGCAACATTGCTAAATGACTGACTAACAGAGATTTACCAAACAATGTCCAACAAAAAGCTAAGTATAATCCAAAAAGTGGTGGATGACCACTATCGATTTCAGCAGGAAGAAGCAATTGAGAAAATTGTTGCTCGTAGTACCAATGGGCATGTTTAGAACCTAACTGGATAGTATCCCAAAAGAAAGGATTATCACTAACCGTGAGAACGGCAATGGTTGCAATAATTTGAAAAGGTAAGAGTTGATATTTTAAAAAAGTGGCACGTAGTTCGGACATAGTTCGTCATCTATAATTAGACGACAAAGATAGGAAGTATCTTTGGAGATACTTCCTATCTATCCTAAAGTTCGCTGCTAATCGCTTTCCACTAGCTTATCATCGAAAACGATTTTGGGCATTTCAAACGGTCGAATAATCAATCGCATCGAACGGTCATAGGTGAAATAATTATACACCCATCCCCAAAGCGTCGTCACTTTACTACGGAATCCAACCAGCAGTAAAACGTGTACAAACATCCATACCAACCAAGCAAAAGCGCCTTGAAATTTAAATCCTGGCATATCTACTACCGCACGATTACGCCCAACGGTTGCCATTGTACCTAAATCTTTATACTTAAAAGCTTTTAATGCCTCACCACGTTCTGCTCGTAAGAAATTTTCTCCCAGATGAATACCTTGTTGCTTGGCTACAGAAGCTAACATCGGATGACCGCTTGGCAGTTTCTTACTCACTATCGCCGCTGCATCTCCTAGTGCATAGATATTTTTATAACTTTTTACGCGATTAAATTCATCCGTCTCCAGTCGATTCCCTTTTAGCACTAACTCTTCATCAATTCCTTCTGGTAAATTTCCTTGTACACCCGCCGCCCAGATAACGGTTTCAGTATTAATTTCTGCACCTTTAGACGTACGTAAAACGTTATCTTCGTAAGCCGATGCCCCTTCACCCACGTGTACTTCTACTGAAAGTTCGCGAAGGTATTGCGCTGCTTTCTCAGAAGCTTCTTTAGACATAGCACTAAGTAAGCGCGGTCCCATTTCTAATAAAATAATCTGCATCCGACTTACATCCAGTGTCGGATAATCCTTCGGGAAAATATATTTCTTCATCTCGCCGAATGCGCCCGCTAATTCTACTCCAGTTGGCCCACCTCCGATAATGACAATGTTAATCAATTCGTTTTGATCGTTTAGATCATCCGTTGCGATTGCCTCTTCAAAGTTTTGCAGGACAAAACTCCGAATATTGAGCGCATCAGGTACGGTTTTCATGTTGAGCAAACGATCTTTGATCGGTTCAAAATCAAAATATTTACTCTCACTTCCCGTGGCAATGACTAAATTATCGTATTCCAAAACGCCGCGATTGGTAAGAACTTCATTCCGCTCAGGCGTAATTTTTTCTACTTCTGCCATTCTAAAAGCTACATTAGTATCTTTTCCTCGAAACACTTTCCGTAGCGGATAGGCGATGCTGTCAGGTTCAAGTCCACCCGTGGCAACTTGGTATAGCAGTGGTTGAAAATTATGATAATTATTACGATCTAACAAGACGACTTGATGCTGACTTTTACGTAACTTTTTAGCTAGTTCCAATCCCGCAAATCCACCGCCAATAATGACAGTACGCGGATCAGAAGTAGGATTTATATTGAGACTCATGGTTATTATGATAAATGAGACAGGACAAAATTGTCCTTCTGTTCATATAACAACTCAAGCAATCAGGCTGTTTCAAAAAAAGCGCAAATTAATTCCTATTCGAGCAATTTTATTTTGTACAATATAAATTTAAACCGCTATTGAAGAATATTTACATTCATTCATGGCTAAATTCCAAATAATATTACAAACCAAGAACAAACAGCGTCTTTTATTTTACTTTATTCTAGGTAGATAATTTCAATAAAAATCACTTAATATTCCCACTATTTTTACAAAGAGAGTTAATAATTAGGAAGGAATGAAAAATATATTATAAATTTATACACGTTTTAATAAAGCCCTTACTTATATAACGGCTACTCTATTTAACATTTGTTTCCCTGTAATTCATAACTGTGGTCAGACTTTATTGACATCCTCAAATCAATGACTCGCCGAAAGTGAGATCATTGAAGAATGGAGGGTCCTTGCTCGTCTTGCATTTCTTACGACGATCTTATCTACACCAAATATACAATAGAGGTGTACAAAAGGTATTTGAAATATTTCCTAACCCACACCAAACAGGAAGTCTGCACATTCAGATTTCTCAAGCGGTTAGTAGTCAAATTGAAATTCACACTAGAAATGGTTAAGAGCTTGTCTAATCTGTTACTGAAATAATAACTATTGAAGCACTATTTATTTTATAAAACTTGCAAGCAAAACAAAGTTATACCGAGCATCTAGCGATCCAATAGTTATAAAAAATCACATACTGTGCTTTACAGGATGGAAAAGATACTTCATCAAATTGGAGTATTTTTTTCAAATCATTTTTTTATCTAAATCTTACTCGCATGAAAAATTATTGTTTAACTCTTGTTGCACTTTTCTTGTGCATCAATTTATCTACTTCGCAAGACTTAATTTTAAAAACTCAAGCAGGATTACAAACAACAAGCATAGATTCATACGCTCCGCTTATATCTGAATTAAATCAGTATAAAGTTGAAACTGAGCCCATTAATCCTTTTCGTTTTTTACGTAAATCAAAAGCAGTTCAAGGAGTCCTATTTATGGATGTTGACCATAAAATTTTCAGTACCCTAATTGCAGAGAAAGCTAATTATTTGGAACTGAATATCCCTGTTGATGCTAAACATAACTTGGAAGTTGAATTATTTAGAAAGAAAGTATTGAGTAATGACTTTAAAATTGAATATAGCAGTGGTAAAGTTGATTATACTCTGGCTGATCGAGCTGTGTTTTATTTTGGTCATGTAAAAGAACACGAGGAATCAATGGTGATAATGAGTGTTTTTGAGCATGAAATAAAGATTTTCATCAAAGATCAAGATGGAAATTATACAATAGGTAAACTTAAAGACAGTCCAGAGTATGTTTTTTATAATGAAAAAAATACAGTTCCAGAAGTAGCCAGACACTGTGGTTTTGATGACTCAACCGCTGACATCACTCCGCAGCAAGAAGTACCCGATCCAGTTTCTAAATCCATGATGTGTCCAATCAGAGTGTACGTAGAAGTTGACAACGAGTCGTTAGCGAATGTGGGTACCGCAGCAGAAACCAATACCTACGTAACTAATCTATTTGCTCAAAATGTTGCACTTTATGCAGCTAATAACATTCCAATGGTACTAGCTGGAATAAAGGTTTGGGATACTAACGACCCTTACGGAAATAGTAATTCAAATAGTACAGACGTAAATGTACTTTTTGCTATTCCTGGCAATCAATTAAATAAATTTAGTTCAATGTTCATGCAGAATAGCACCAATTTTACGATTGGGCATCTGATCAGCGTAAAAGGTAGCTTTGGAACTATCGTTGGACTTGCAAGTCTAGGGATTCTATGTGATAGCCCTAATGGTACTAATCCTTTTGGTTATTCTCAAGTATTTAATTCGTTCAATAACTATCCAACTCATTCA
>JBGCES010001026.1:0-4163 GCA_045106545.1 Saprospiraceae bacterium | reverse complement strand
TCCAATAAAGGTGTTAGAAGAACCCGTATTTCTTATACCTGCAAAAGTTCCTACATAAGTGTTATTTAAAGACGTAGTACTCTCGCTTCCTGCCAAATATCCTACATAGGTGTTATTTGAAGAAGTAGTATTTTTTCTTCCTGCATAATTTCCAATAAAAATATTATTAAATCCCGAAGTATTAAATTCTCCCGCATTCGTCCCCAAAAAAGTATTCCTATTATCCGTTCCATCGTCATTAATTCCTGCATTTGGTCCAATGAATATGGAGGAATCACCAGGGGCTTGAATCAACTCCAATTTGCCTTGAATTTTGGCATCTCCTGCTACATCTAGGCGAATTTGTGCGGTTACATTTATTAGGAAACTTAAGGAAACTAAGAAGATGAATGATTTTTTCATAATGGATAGATTTTTAAATTGTTTTATACAAATATCAAGGAGAAAAGAAGCTGTTTTGGAAGATTATGCGCTAACGGGTGCATTTTTATACACAAAAGGGAAGGATAATAGCATAAGTGGTTTTTGGTTAGTTCGGTTATTAATAACTATCTTGTACGAGAGATAAATGTCTCGCGATAATTAATTCGGTAAATTTTAGGAGATAGATTTTTTCGATAGTTTTTCTTAAAAAATCAGTGCATAGCACCGCTACGGACTTATTTTTTAAGGAAAAATAGCGGAAAAAGGCCTGCCCCGAACTCGATTCGGGGATACTCATAAAATACCGAAGTAATTGTTGTGAGGCACTTAACTATGGGAGGAATTTTACTCCTTTTAGAAAACTAGAAAAAAGGATAAACAAATGTCTTTTAAAATTCTAATTGTAGAAGATGAAGAATTGTATGCGGACAAACTAGAAATGTTGGTGGATAAACTAGACTACCAACATCTTGCAACTGTAGATAATAGCCGAGATGCTATAGCCATTCTAGAAAAAGAATTACCTGACCTGATTTTAATGGATATATACATTTATGGTGAATACGATGGAATAGAATTAGTAGACATCATTCAGCAAAATCATTCCATTCCGATTATTTTTATTACTTCCTTAGAAGATGATTTGACCTTTAAAAGAGCTTCTAGAACTAATCCTGTAAATTTTATTGTCAAACCCTTTAATGAATTACAACTACAGCGAACGATTGAGTTGACAGTCAAAAAATTAGATAAAAAGCCCTCAGATACTGTAATTAACCAGGCAACGGATGAATGGGAAAATGACTTCCTTTTTCAAAATCATTTTTTTATCAAAACTCGGCAACGGTTAGAAAAAGTGGCAGTAGAAAGCGTCTTGTATTTGGAGGCAGATGGACATTATTGCCAAGTACATACGACTGAAAAGAAATTTTTAGTCCGAATTGCATCTAAAGAACTATTAAAAAAGATGCCCTTAAACTTATTTGTTCAGACCCACCGAAGTTTTTGGGTGAACCTAAAAAGAGTAGATGCAGTAGATTTGCAAGATAGCGTACTCAATTTGGGTAAAAAACATGTCCCGCTGAGTAAGCGTAATAGAGAAATGGTATTGAAAAAATTGGATTGGGTTTGAGTAAATGCGAATCAGCTTTCTTCTACTACCTGTTTATCCGTCAAGTCCTTCGCCGCAAATAAATTTTGTACCCAAGCTACATACCGATCCACATTCAATAACTTAGAATCATTCATGGCTTTATAAGTCAAGATCAACCCAACTGGAAATAGCACCAAACACGGCAACCAAGCCGCTAAAACGGGATGTAATACAAACTCTTCTGCCATCTTTTTAGAGGCAATGGTGAGCATAATGAAGAGCATGAAAAAGATGATAGAAATCAGAATGGGATAACCAAAACCACCTTTACGGATAATTGCGCCCATCGGTGCGCCAATAAAAAGAAAGATAAAACAAGCGACCGCCATACTGAATTTATTATGCAAGGTATGGATATGTTTGACGCGAGATTCTTTGATGCGCATTAAGGTACGAACAGTTGATTCTGCTTGATTTTTTATGCTGCGGACGGAGCTTTTAGCTTTTTCATTGAGGCGATTTCTTTCCGTGAGTTCGAATGTCTCCAATATGCTGTTGCGTTGCCCTAGTGCTATTGTCATATCTTGTTTCAAGGCTGCTTTACCACTATATTTACGGGCTTTACGTTGCGCATCTTGCAGCTTGGGGCGATTGCGATTGGCGAGTTCTTCGATGGCTTTTTCGGGCGATTTTGGCGGTACGGTTAGCTTTTTATCTATGCTATCTAGTTTTTCTTTTTGCGTTGCATAGCGTTGTTGTATTTCTTCTTCTTGCTTGGTCCGGCGGAGGGAATCTGCCTGAGCCTCTTCGCGTTTTTTGCGTTCGCGTAATTCTTTCTGTTTAAAAAAGAAAAAATTATCCGTCCCTTCTTCCATGCGGCGGTGGCGTTCACTTAGTTTTTCATCAATTGAGTCAATTGCAATATCCAATTGCCTAACACTCAGCATGGATTGGTGCGATTTGAATAATTGCTCATCCGTACTTTCAATCTCAAATTCGCTCAGATCAAATACCTTTTCCCATTCTTCAAAATTGGTACGAACAAAGGGATAACTGCGCTTATCAGGTTCGTTATTATTCGGTTTCGGTTCAGCGTATTGATGACCGTTTTCTAAGCGCATCACGAAATATTGTTCACTAGGCGAGGGAAACATTTCGCCTGTCTCGGCGACGACTTGCGTCAAACGTCCTTTGGTGGATTCGCTATGATCGTACATTAATATATCATGAATGGTACGCTCATCGGCTTCTTTGCTGCCTATTCGGATCGCAAACCCTTGAAAGTCGTCGTTAAACGCGCCTTCTTCTAGACTCAAAGTCGGCTTTTGCTTCCGCATATCGTAGAGCCGCGATTTGAATTTTAAATTAGAAACAGGAATTAAATTATTATTAATAAAAAAAGAAGCCACGCTGATTCCACCTGCCACAAACATCAATGGTAACATCACGCGCCACAACGGAACACCTGCCGATTTAAAGCTCGATAGTTCGTAATGTTCTGCCATATTGCCCAATACCATCACCGACGAAATTAAAACGGCAATCGGTAACGCCATCGGAATCAACGACACCGACAGGTACACCAAAAACTCCATAATCATCCAAATACTCGCGCCTTTGCCCGCAATATCGTCAATGTATAACCACAGCCTCTGCATCATCAGCACAAAAATGGCAATGAAGAAAGTGACGATAAAGGGTCCCACAAAGCCCGTAAGCATTAAGCGGTCGATTTTTTTCATAGATAATAAAACGGTGATTGATGATTAGAATGAACAGGGCAAAGATACCGTTTTATTGGATAGAGAGGAACTAATGAAGCGTTAACGGAAGGTAGTTAGAAAGTGGTTAGAGATTGTTCGATGTTGTTTGATATGGTTGGCGAACAACTTCTAACCATATCAAACAACATCGAACAATTATCAAACTATTTTACTACAACCATTTGCTTAGTTGCCTGACGTAATTCATCTACAACTAAGGTATAGAAATACGTGCCATTACCGAGCATTTTTGTTTCTAAAACTATTTGACCTTCGCCACGATTATCGATAGCTACAGATTTGATGATTTGCCCATTGGCATTGCTGATTTCTAAAGTAGCGGTTTGTACAAAATTGGGTAAGGAGTAAGGAATAGCGGTATAATCACTAAAAGGATTAGGTTCGTTTTGTGCTAACTGTACATCGCTTAAGGAAACGGTTTGACTACCGTTGGTGCGCGTTTCTGTCTGCGCATGTACTAGTTGTTGCATCATCGCTTCCATTTTCTCCATTCTACTTTCCAAGTCTGAGATAACCAGCTCTTGTGTTTCATTCTCTCCTTTCAACTGATCGTTTTCTACGCTCAATTCTTGTACTGCTTTCACCAAAGGCACCACAAAAGTCGAGTAACGAATACCTGAACGACCGTTGGGCGTAGCGGGAACGTCAATACCAGCAAAGGAAAAATTAACCGCTTCCGCCGCCGTTTGTACTTGTTCTGCTACAAAAACGGAACGTTGAATTTTGTCACCGCTTTTCGTCGTTTGGCGATAGCTAACGGGATTAATTAAATTAATAAAATCTAAGCCGGGCACATTATTTTTAAGTCCAGTTGGGGGCGCAGGAGTAAGGTCTGTCCATTCCGCAAAGCCACCAATTGAAGT
>JBGCES010001025.1:0-4195 GCA_045106545.1 Saprospiraceae bacterium | reverse complement strand
AGTCACCGGATTAATTATTGCCTTTGCAAATATAATTATGACGCTTTTTGTACCGACTTTAGGAATCTCTTTATTTGGAGTTGCCGCGTCTGATTTGGGCGATACCTTATTGATTAGTTTTGGAATGTTTCTAGTGACATTTGTGAATGGAATGATCATGACATTTATCTGTTTACAGTTTCTAAAAGAGAAATCAAGTAGCTAATCGTTACCTATCGAATTACTTTTATCATTCTATTTCCAAAGCCAAAACATAAATATTATGCAATCCAATTATTATGATACCCTCGTAGAAGCAACTCAAGAATTAAAATCTCGCGGCTATAAAGACGACTTTAAGTTACGTGACGAAGGAATGGAAAATTTAGCGAATAATAAATTTTATCAGCCAGATGATTTGAAAATTGTGGAATTTCATCGGTTTGAAGGTATGACTAATCCCGCAGAGTCATCAATGATATCGGCAGTAGAATTAAGCGACGGGAGAAAGGGCACAATAGTAACAACCTATGGTGCTTATTCAGATGAAAAAATGGATGAATTTCTAAAGGAAGTAGAGATAGAAGAAGAAGCTTATTAAAAAAGATAGGCTATATTTGAGACGATAAGTGAAACGAACTAAATAACTTATACCATTATACTCGTTCTTTTCCAGTCTAAAACACCCGAAAAAATCAGTCCGTAGCATAGGCTATGCACTGATTTTTTGAATCCTTTAGACAGAATACTTAGCGAAGCGTTCTCTCGACCGAAGGAAGAAAATAACTTCGTATTCTGGCGCAACTTATTTAATTCGTTTCACTAATAAAAAAGCGTCTGTCATTTTGGTGGCAGACGCTTTTTTTAATTTGTCAAAGGATGTTGTAAAATATTATTATCGTTTCTGATGCAACAGCCGAATTTGTTGAGCGATATTCGTGTAAGCATCATCTTCGTTTGCCCATTCTGAAATAAATCGTCCATCAGTGGGTAGGCTACGAAACTTGCCTAAAAAACTTGGTTCGTAAAAGTCAGTTTTGCGTACTAAAATTGGGATAATTGTTTTACCTAAATCCCTTGCTTGTTCTGCCATTGCATAATTCTCAACAAAAAAACTAGGTGAGATCATTGCTATCACAAAATCTGCTTCGCCCATCGCCTGATTGATCGTAGCTTGACTATCTCCATAGCCCAATCGATCATCGTGGTGAATATCAAAAACATCTACTTCTTTAGTGATGTACCTCAACGGGCTCAAATGCTTTTTCAGTTCTTTCGCAGCAGCTAGATCGTCTCCTTGATCATACAGTAAGAATAAATTTGTGCGTTGTTCGGAGGCAAATATGGTGGAAAAAGTAGATTTAGGTGGGGGAGGAGTAGTCGCCTTTTCCGCAACTGCATCATCTTGGGTTTGCTCGATTTTAACGGGCTGGTTCGCGAAAAAATCTACAATGGCTTCAATTAAAATACCACGATTCGCAGGAGTATTTTTAAAATTAGAACCTGCATGATGTAGCGCAACTACATCCCAGTCGCGATTAAAAACGGGCGAACCACTCGAACCTGCCAGCGTATCCGTTTTATAAAATAAATATTGATTTTCTGTTCCAATAACTTCATTGGCGTTTAAAGCAATGCGTTTTTGCTCCCCCGCTGCGTGTTGGATAATTGTGACGGGATCGCCCGTTCTTATTTTGCTTTTAGATTCTAAATTTAAGTAGCCCCAATGGGAAAGTGGTTGCGCATTTGTATTTTCTTTAACGCGTACGCGCGTCACATCCAATTCATATTTATCACTCGTCAAAAAGTCAGTAGCATCTAGTTCATAGCGGTAGCGTTCTTTTTGACTACCTGCTCTATTTTCTTCAAAATTGAACTCGATATAAGCTGTTTTCGCGAAAGCGACATCAGGAATAACATGGTTATTAGTCACTAAATAATTATCGGCAATCATAAAACCGGTACCCCGCGAACCATCTGCGCCTACGATCAGACAAACGCTTTTAGCTGCGGAAAGTGCTTTTTCTAACCAACTGATTTTGAGTAGATTATCTTGCGAGCCAATGATTTTCTCAAAAGTGTCATTCTTTTCTATTCCAAAATTATAGCCCGTTATTCCATTGATTTTACCGCGTAATTCCAGTTTGCGCGGAACGTCATCCAGTAGGTTTGTAATAGCCCGTTGAATACGATTCTGATCAATCCGTGCATCGCGTCGATCGAGATAACCTTCGTCCACATCGCGTTGCAATCGTTTGTATTGTCCGCGTAGGTTGAGCAGCGTATTATCCATATCTAATTGAACCGAATCGTTCAATTTGGTAAGCGTTTCGATGGCTTGTTCAATCTCGCCTTCGCCGATGAGTTCGCGGATGGTATTGGTATATAATTCTAAGGCTTGCATTAAGAGTAGTTGATGGTGTTTAGGATAATGTAAAATGTAAAACCGTAAAATAAAAAATGTAAAAGGTGAGCGACATAAACACGACGTGTACGATAGACGTGCAGGAAGTGATCAGATACTAGAACTATAAGTACTTGAATATCAACCGATTAATTTACTGATTACTCCACTAGTTTATCTCTAATCTCGACGTAATGGATTCTTCCCTGTTCCTTCTGGTGTTTCTGAATTATTTTCTGCTGTTTCCACAATTACATTTTCCGCTTCAATCCTTATCTCTGCTTTTTCCTCTAATGCTTTTCCTCCACCGTAAGTTTTTCCCAACATTTGCCAGCAAGTTACAAATAGAGCGGCAATGATTGGACCGAGTACAAAACCTGAAAGTCCGAACCAAGTCAGACCACCTAAAGTTGAAATTAGAATTAAATAATCAGGCATTTTAGTATCCTGACCAACTAAGCGTGGGCGCAGAAAGTTATCAATCAGTCCAATCAATAATACACCAACCACGACGACCACAACTGCGCGAACTATTTCACCTTGTGCAAATAAAATAATCGCTGCTGGTCCCCAAATCAACCCACTGCCGACTGGTAACAAAGATAGTAATGTCATCAACACTGCCCAGAGTAATGCACCAGGAATGCCGACTGCCCAAAACAAAATCCCACCTAACGCACCTTGTGATAAGGCGACAATTAGACTACCTTTTGCGGTTGCTCTTGCTACGCTCGCAAAGCGGTGCATCAGTTCCCATTCATCTTTATCATCTAAAGGCATGACGCGAGTAGCAGCTTTTAAAATCTTTGTCCCATCGCGCATGAAGAAGAAAAGCACATAAAGCATAATGCTAAACTGCACTAAGAATCCGAGGGTATTTTGTGTAAAACCTAATACTCGATTGCCTATAAGCTGAGCGAGTGTACTGGCTGATTCTACAATACTCAGTCGAATTTTTTCTACACTCAACCCGATCCGTCCTAGCCAACTATCGATAGTCGGTACTCGATTCTGAATATTCTGCAAAGGCTGATTAATATCAATTTCGCCAGAGCTAATTTTTTGATAAACTTCAACTCCTTGGTTAGTAATGGAAGCGGCAACGATTAGAAGAGGAATGACGACTAATAGTAAAATGGTCAGTAGCGTCAATACAGAAGCTAGATTTTCTTTTCCTTTGGTTTTACTAAAAAACCACTGATAAGTATTATGAAATAAGATAGCCAATACAATTGCCCAAAAAATTGCTAATAAGTATTCACCAATTAGACCAAAGAAAGCGGCAGTAACAAGTAGAACTAAAGTGAGAAAAAATAGGTGAGGAAGGCGTTTTTTCATAGTTAAACGATTTGCTCACAAGTTAAAAGAAATGATCGTGATAAGCGAAAAATCTTCTTTTTTTTAGAAATCTTGATTTTTTATAAAAAAATACGTACTCGTGATCCACCTGACGCTACTATTCGTAAGTATGTTAAATCCGATATTGAACAGGGCTACACCAGAACAAGAATTAAATCAATACTTTTTAGATTACTTTTCTATCACAAACAAATAGACACATTTTTTAGGTTCTTGGTCAAAGAACCATTTATATTACAGAATAACAGTCGGGTTTAACAATGGAGCGAATAATATTTTATTCCTCCTTTGTTTTTTTTACTGAATCCTTACCCAACCATCATTAGGATCGTATTTCTGAATAACAGTTTTGGTGAGCGATTTTTTTCGATTGGATGCTTTAGTGGTAATCACTTGCTCTTCTTTTTCTTCAAGAAATATTTCAGCCATCATACAGCGGACACTTCCACCACT
>JBGCES010001024.1:0-3601 GCA_045106545.1 Saprospiraceae bacterium | reverse complement strand
TTTAGGGATCGGATACCTCAAAGGTATCCGATCCCTGAGCATTCCATCAACAAGTTTAACCCACCACCTAATTGTCTACTGAACAATCAGCTTTTCAACAACTTGCTCTGTACCTTTTTGCAAGACAACAAAATACATTCCTTTGCTTAAGTTATTGGTTTTCAAAGATATATGTTGCGTACCTTGACTAACACTTAGCTGTTGAAGTTGAACTTCTTGTCCATTTACATTTAGCAAACGTAATTGAGCTGTGAAGGATTTACTAGAATTTAAGGCAACTTGAACAGTTGAATTAGCTGTCGTAATGTTTGGTATGATGGTAAAATCATTTACCTCGCTGATAGTTGCTACTGCCGTCGCTTCGCTCGTTTCAAACTTAATCGTTTCCGTAAATTCTGTACAGAAATATCCATTATTCAATGGACGCACATGCCAATAATACGTTTTGTCATCCGCCAAATTATCCAAAACATACGTATTACCTTCTACTAGAATGGTTTGAGTAATCGAAGAATTACCGCCACTAAACGCAGGTAAGCGACTTACTTGTAGCAAATAAGTTGTTGCGCCTTCTACTGCTTCCCATTGAAAGAATGCATTATTGGCTGCCACAAATGCGTCTGCTAAAGGCTCGATAGGTGCAGTGGCATCAACTTCCTGTACGACATAGTCTAAATTAACCAATTCAGGATGTTCGTCCATTAAGTTAGCACGCATCGCTGCCACTTGTTCATCCGAAAAACGTCCGGCACAAGCATCAAAGGCATAAGACATATATAAACTCGCATCAGAACGGAAAGAAACGCCATTGGGATCAATTTGCGACTGCGGACTTTCTCCATTGCCATTACAATCCCAACGTTGAGCAATGTAATCGGGCTTCGTATCACAAAAACCATCTGCCGCTTCCGCACAGTTGCTTCCATCCATTTTCTCTACCATTGCAGTATCAATAATCAAGGTATCAATATCGATATAAATGTCTTGAAAGTAGGTATAATCATAAGTGACAAATTCTGGTGCTGGCTGTGAAAAATTGGGTGGGGTAGAACCATCATAGGTCTGTCCACCTTCCCAACCCAAGAATGGATGAGGCAAAGAAAATGCATGACCAATCTCATGCGCCCACGTACTTTCGTTATCCGCATCAATACAGCTTGGTGCTAGTGCGACACCCGCATAAGGCAAGTTGTAGCCACAATTACCAGCAGGATCGCCTACGATATAACAATTCAAAGCATTCGGCACATTATATTCAAACATCATCAGCGCACCTTCTTGCACTGAGTCATGGCGATGATAACGCGCATCATCAATATAGTTGATTTCGCCGTCGATGTAGAAATACATGTCCGTACCCTCAAACTGTTCATTGAGCGCACACATGGAATCGTATAACTTGCTTAATGGATAAAACCCAATGCCATTAACGCCCGTGATATGAATTTTTAAGGGTACATAAATGACATTATCGCTTTTAGGAAAATCATTAGGATTTGCTTGGTATTTTTTTAACCAATCTGACCGATGACTCAGCGAGCCGCAAGGATGTGGTTCTTGCGTTTGTGCGAGTAGAGAAAGGGTAGAAAATAGAAATGAAAAAAGTAGTAAACGTTGAATCATATTGTGCAGGATTTTAAATTTAAAATAGTTGACTGGGGGAACATCAAGTCTCGGTTGGAGCTTTCTCGTAAAAAAAGCTCGGGCGGAGCGGGAAGCTCCACCCGAGCAATTGAAACACAAAGTAGTAATTGCCTCGCTGTTCTACAAATTCAATTGACAGCAAATGTCTAATAACTACCAAATTTGCTGTTTCCAGTCTGCTTGTAGATCCTTTCTGAAACGCTGTACCCAGATTTCGGATAAGTCTGTAGCAGTACGTTTTAATGGTGGTTCGCCAAGTGGCAAATTCGAATGATCTACTTCGATGTAATCTAAAATCTGACGAATCGTCGCTGGAAAATCCTGCACAAAATCTTCGTACACCAACGTCAGTGGAACGATGTCATATTTAGCAAAATAGGCCTGAATTTGACATTCGCGTAAGACCGTTTCCTTTAACAAATGACTGAGCGCATCGAAGTTATAGTGTTCTTCGTAGAATGCTTCGTCATTGCGGTGCGATTGATCGGATGTAAGGTGCCACTGTTGATCTTTAATCGCTTTCCACCACGAAACGGCTTGCCGCACCTTATTACGGCGCGTCAAAAAAATGTGTTTGCAATCTGGAAAAAGGTCTGCAAAAACGGTTTCTGCGTTTATTTCTTCTTTGGTACTAATGCCTTGTAAATCAGCTAGTTCCATTAAAATGGGATCTAGTCGATGGCGAAATAAACAATGTTTGACGGACATGATGCCGTTTTTCGTAGCGCCGATTTGCCACAGCTTTTCCAGTAATGCGTCGTAACCCTTTACGCCGTAATGTTCGCAGAGCGTCGTATCGTAGATATTGAATAACTCCTGCGGTTTACCAGCGATGCCGGTCTGTTCAAGCATTTTAGCTAATACAGTACTGCCATTGCGTTGAGAGAACCAGATGCGGTACGATCTGGTCGGTTTATGATATTTCATTAAAAATGAATTGAATGATTTGAACGAATAAGTTAAAGCAGTGTAGTGGAAAAGAGTAAAATTGTATAAGCTATTTACGATTCACATTTTATGCTGACTAGCGCTCTCAGTAAGGTAAACTTCCCTCAAAAGCCCAAGCATTACTTGGCGGGAGGCAGGTATTGTACTGTTTGAGCGGAGCGAGTTTACAATACTAGAATTTTTGGTTACTTTTTTTTCAATGAAAAAAGTAACAAGATTAAACCATAGCACTATTGTGAAACTTTTTAGCTTAATAGAATTGAACTAGTATTCTACATGCTACATGGCGTTCAATAATCATCCAAAAAGGATAATCTGAACTGCCAATATTAGTAATGGATTAAAAAATAATTCTCCCTTTTGAATTTTTCATTTGAAGAATAGGAGACTTATTTTTTCATACTAAATCGACAATCCTAGAAAAATAGCGGAAATGAATAAAAACTTCATGCTAATTGTGTTTTTATGGTTAATAAATATGGTGAACGGGAACGCGATTGCGCCCGTTGAAAAATACGATTTGACCCCTGATGATTTGAATATTCCTTTTCAAACCATCGCATTACAAACGCCCGATGAATGTACATTGCAAGCGTGGTATATGCCTGCGTTGACTTCCTTAGGTCGTAACGTTACCATTGTCATTGCTAACAGCGATGCTGGAAATATGGGTGACGTTTTGCCATATGCCATAGAGTTATACCGCAAAGGCTATGATGTACTGACGTTTGATTATCGAGGCTTTGGGGCGAGTGACAGTTACGATTATCATCCTGATGCGTTGTATCTGGACGAGTATCGAACGGATTTTCAGACGGCGATTCGTTGGTTAAAAAAGCGACAACCCGAACGTGAAATTTGCGTTCTATCGTTTTCAATGGGCACTTGGGTAGCGGCGACTTCGCATTCCATTACGCCTTTTGATTACTTTGTCGGCGAAGCGGTCATTTATCGTCCTGATTTAATCATCGAACGCATACAGGAATCGAATGATACAAGCGTTTTGCTG
>JBGCES010001023.1:0-3268 GCA_045106545.1 Saprospiraceae bacterium | reverse complement strand
AAGTACTGAGCCGCCCAAACGTTAGTAGTCCCTATACTTTTCAATTGGCAGGTTTAGCGGCTAATGGACAGGAAGAAATGTATGAAATTCAATTGTTCAATGAAGTCTGTAATGTTACTATGTCTGATTTCTATACAGCTCCACTCTGTGAAGCTGCCTGCAACATCACTGACTATATAGCGATGGAAGATCCGCCTTGTATTGATAACGAATTTGATTTTGAATTAGAAATTATATTGGAAAATCCTAGCCCCGATGCGCTCTATGATCTGACCGTAGAATTAGCAGGGGGTAATCAAGGAATGTATCAGGAAACTAATCTAAGTGAGCCATTAACCGCATATATTCCTAATGTGGTTGGCGATGGTACGGAAGTTCCAGTGTCGGTAACACTAGAAGAAACGAATAGTGGCTGTACGAAATCGTTTAATTTCAATTACCAAAAACCGTCCTGTTTTATTGAATGTGAGGTGATTTCTTTTGAATTTGCCAGCGATTTGACTTGCAGTGCTACTGGGGATACTTATGATGCTGAATTTGAAGTTTCTATTAATGCGGAGCCGCATGATATGGATTCCGTTACCATTGAATTAATTAACAGTAGTGGTGTATTTTTCAGCCAAACGGAACACTCACCGCCGCCTTCCTTTACCATGACTTTGGAGAATATACCAAACGATGGTCAGCAAGTGCGAGCAGAAGCCATATTGGATGGAGAAGTGTGCGCTTACGGCGATACCACTTCACTCACGTACACGCCACCCAATTGTAACTTTATCACCTTTGCAGTCGGAGAAGTGTGTACCACCGTGGACAGTGAGATTATTATTCCGATCACGACTAGTAATTTTACCAATATCAATGGATTTCAATACACGATGTACGTCGATCCGACGTTTGCTACTATCACAAAAGTAGATGATTTTGGTTTGCCCAATTGGGATGCGAATGATTTTACGATTAATAATAGTACGGGCGTATTCACTTTGACCTATCTCGGTGACTTTTCTACTGGAGACGAGTTGTCCGATGGCACAGTACTTTTTAATATTTATGCCACTGCGGTAGCGGATGCAGGTATGACGAGTATTGTTGAATTTAGAAATGAGCCAACGCCTAAGGAAGTCTTACAAAATCTGCAAGTGGTGGAGGCAAAGTATGAAAGTGCTTCTGTATGCATACTCGATCAATTAAGTATTTCTGGAACGGTACAAACCCCCTTTGCCGCAGCGATTGATAGTGTAAAAATGACAATGACGGGTAATAATACGGGCATGACTTATAGTGAGATGGATGGTACTTATCAAGTATCGATTTTGGAAATGATGGGCGAGACGACCGTCACACCAACCAAATCTGATAATCCACAAAAGGGCGTTAGTATTCAAGATGCTATTTTTATTAAAGAACATGCATTAGAGCGGCAAATGCTGGATAATCCTTACCTGGAAATCGCTGCCGATGTGGATGGTTCTGGAAGCGTAACGATTGTGGATGTGGTGCGAGTGAAACAGATGATTCGGGGCGAGTTAGGCATATTTCCTGTCGGAGAAACGTGGATATTTATTCCTGCGGATTATGAATTTACAGACACGGGACATCCAACTGGTTTTCCAACAGCTAAAACGTACACCGATCTGGAAAGCGATGTGGCGAATGAAAACTATATCGGCATTAAATATGGCGACGTGACGGGTGATGCGGTTTCTAACTAATCGAATATCCAAAACACCGTTTTTCAACAATAAAAAATCATTCTGATGAAAATATATATCTTATCAATTTTGTGTCTATTCACTGCTCTAAGTGTAGTGGTAGCTCAGCACGAACTCTCTATTCAAACGGTCAATATCAATAGTGATGCAACCACCGTTTCCGTTCCAGTTGTGTTTACGCCCGACGGAATGAGTGATATTTCGGTTTTTCAATATTCCATCAACTGGGATGAAAACGTTCTGAATTTCCAGTCCATTAGCGATTTTGGAATCAATGCGTTGGATGAAAACGATTTTGGTAAACCGAGCGATACGGGGTTTTCGGATAAGTTAAATGTAGGTTGGGAAAACTATCCTTCCTTTGCCACTTTAGCAACGCCCACGACGCTTTTTCAAATCAATTTTACCATCAATGAATCCGCTATGGCGAGTTCGACGGACATCACTTTTTGTAGCGATTGCCCGCAAGAATTTTACGATGCAGCAGTGCAAGCGATTAACGTGAATTACAGCAACGGAGTAGTCGCGACTACGGCTTTGCCTTTAGTCTGGAATATATTTTCTGCGGAGACGATTAACAATAAAGAAGTTGTTTTAAGTTGGGAAACGCAAGCAGTTATTAACGTTGATTACTTTGTCGTAGAGCGTAAAAATGCTACGAACTGGGAAAAGATAAATACCGAAAAAATCAATATTCAGACGACGGATCGTTATCAATTTATTGATCGAAATCCTGCAAAAGGCGAGAATATTTATCGGATTAAGCAGATAGATGTAGATGGGCGATTTAATTATTCTCCTTTACGTAGAGCTAGTGTAATAGGTTCATCGTCAACAGTTTATACTAATCCATTTGAGCAAGTATTAGATGTTACTTATGTTTCCTCACAAGAAAAAACGACGCTAGTACAGATTCTAAATTTGGAAGGCAAAACCGTTTTTGAACAAAACCTAAAAATGACGGCAGGCGAAAATAAACTTCAGTACAATCTAAGTCATTTGGCGAGTGGTTTATATTGGATGAAAATTGGCGACGATTCTTTTAAAGTCGTTAAAAAGTAGAAATATATCAAACGCATAAATATAAAGCTGAACTGTTCCACAAGTGGATGGTTCAGCTTTTTTATTCTAGTAATCAGCAGCAAATTAGCGCAACAAATGCCGCAACCTTCTGTTGTAGGATTATGTCCAAAACTAATTTTACCGACCTCCTTCAATTCACCGATCGCGGCATCTACTGCGCCGCTGCCGACATCTATATCGATCCGTGGAAACCCGTCAAGCGAGCGATGATCACACATGGTCACGCCGACCACTCGCGCTGGGTGCACGATGCCTATTTATGTAGTAAAACTGCTGCGCCTGCGATAAAATACCGACTGGGCGACATCAATTTACAAACGACCGAATTCGGACAAACGACTACCATCAACGGCGTAAAATTCTCCTTTCATCCAGCGGGACACATTCTGGGTTCGTCCCAAATTCGGGTGGAACACAAAGGGGAAATTTGGGTGGCTTCGGGTGATTATAAATTGGAAGACGATGGGCTC
>JBGCES010001022.1:0-2431 GCA_045106545.1 Saprospiraceae bacterium | reverse complement strand
GTACTAATATCCCAAGCCAATTCCATATCAATATCTGCCCCTACTTCTCCTCCTCCTTGTCCAGTATTGATATACTGCCACTGTTGGTTGAATTGAGGATCGTTAGGAGTAGTAGAGCGTAAAGCTAAAATGTGATTTTGTTGAATGGTTTCTACCAAAGGAGAGCGGTATAATTGTTCTGCAAAAGCAAATTCATCTACTTTAGTAAAATCAAACTTTAACAACCAAATATCCATGTGTTTAGATACCTCTTCTTTGATAACTAGTTGAGTGAGTTCACCCGCAAATAATTGGTGTTTTGACACTAGCGTTTCTATATCCGCATCAGCTTGCATCCTTACCATCACCTCACCAAGTACGTGATCGAGTTTTTGAGCATTAAGCACAGAGAAAGTACAAACCGTGAAGAGAAGTGGTAGAATTTTACGTAACATTTTAGATATTTGATAATGAAAAAAGCAAGAACTGGATTGCTTTACGAAAGCAGAACGGCTATCTTTAGCAATACTTTAGTAATTCGTAATTGGCTGGCAAGGTAAGAAATTTTTAGGGGTCAGTTAACGGAATTTAGTTCGGATAAGCGACATGTTCGTAGATTTCTTTTCTTATCTAAATAGAACATTTCGTGGATTAAAATTGCTAATTATGCAGCAAAGGAAAATTTCCTATTGCTTAATTTTACAATAACACCTTTAATTCAATTTTCCTATATTTCTACTAAAAACAGGATTTTTTCCTACTTTCTTTTTTACTTTCATATTTATATTCTATTTTTTGTATAAATAAGTAATTTTAAATTTGAATCGTAATTAATCTCGTGTGGGATTAGGCAATTAATTTCTAATATTTTATTTAATTTCTACCATGTCGTTAGACCTTAGTACACCCGAATTTCGCCAGCTTTTACAAAAAGCTACTGATTTGGTAATCGCTCAACATGCTGATCTTGATACCAAGAAAGGTTACCACGATTATCCGCAAGCAGAAGTAGAAAGTTGGTTCGATGAACCACTCCCGCTGACAGGGATGCCCAGCGATAACTTATTTGCGGAAGCGAAAACAAAGGTGCTGGACACGGCAACAGGTAATTTAGGTGCAAATATGTATGCTTACGTCATGGCTGGCGGTAATCAAATGTCCATCGCTGCGGAAATGTTAGCCAATACAGTTAACCAGAACGTAGCAAAATGGCACCTCGCACCTGCGATGAGTGAAATTGAAAAACGAGTGGCTAAGTGGGGTGCAGAAATGATTGATTATCCTGGTAAGGCGGGCGTAATGGTCAGTGGAGGTTCTGCCGCTAATTTTGCGGGATTAAATGTCGGTCGAAACGTATTTTTTGAACGCCTTGATATTCGTAAGAAAGGATTATTTGGACAAAAACCATTTACGGTTTATGCGTCAAAGGAAACGCATAGCTGTGTGGACAAAAGTCTGGACGCACTTGGTATCGGTACCGACCAGTTGCGCAAAATTGCCATTACTCGCGATTTTAAAGTAAAGGTAGCAGCAATGGAAGCGCAGATCCAAGCAGATATTGCCGCAGGTTTCCAGCCATTTTGTATTGTCGGAAATGCTGGAACAGTGAATACGGGAGCGATTGATGATCTGACCGCACTGGCTGACTTAGCCAAAAAGTATAAGCTGTGGTTTCATGTCGATGGTGCTTATGGTGGTTTATGTGCGGCATTAGATTCCGTCAAGGCGCTTTATCGCGGTATTGAGCGAGCAGATTCCGTGGCGATGGATTTCCATAAGTGGCTGTACCAGCCCTTCGAGGCAGGACTGGTGTTAGTGAAAGATTGGGATACTTTACAACGTACTTATTTTAAGCAGGCAGATTACTTAGATGGTTCACTGGAAGAGACTAGTCGTACCAATTTTAATGAACATTATTTTCAGCTATCGCGTAACACCAAAGCATTTAAAGTATGGATGAGTTTGAAATTTTATGGCTTTGAGCGGGTAAAGGCGATGATCCAGCAAGATATTGATTTGGCAGCCTACCTTGCCAAACAAGTTGAAGCAACGTCTGATTTTGAATTGAGTGCAACGAGTGACCTAGCCATTTGCTGCTTTCGTTACAAAGGAAGCCTTACGGACGAACAGTCAATTACGGAATTAAATCGTCGCTTGGTTCCTGCTTTAGAAAGCGATGGACGCGTATTTATTGCAGGTACAAAATTACATGGTGAGTTTGTGCTACGCGCCTGTTTAATTAACCACCGTAAGACTGAAGCGACTTGTGATTACTTATTGGAGGTCGTACGCGAAGTGGGTAGCCAGTTGATTTAAGAAGCTGTTTTAAAACCTCTGCTGGTCTGCAAACTTGTCTTTTTCGCCAGTACTTCGTTAAGAAATTAGTCCCCGAGACAAGCATCGGGGCAGGCTGTGTAAAAGGACTATACTTCTAATTTCCAGCCTTGTCCTG
>JBGCES010001021.1:0-5432 GCA_045106545.1 Saprospiraceae bacterium | reverse complement strand
CCTGCATTGGCATTATTTCCATCAAGAGCCGTCATTTGAAAACCATAACCGCTAGGAATGCCCATTTCAGGATTTACGCTCACGGTCAGGTCGTAAGTTTGCCCAGCTACGTAGGAGGTTACCGTGCTGCCTGTCATATCCTTTAAAGTGAAGGTAGTGGTTGTCCCGCCAAATGTGCCACCCGCATGGCATGTGCCACAAACTAAACCTGTTTCGCCTGGTGCGCCCGTATTTCCGTCACCAGCGGCCGTAGCTCTACCACTGCTGCTATTGAGAAAAAACAGAGCAAGTCCGAGTAAAAAGATAAATTGGATAAGTAAATTTCTAATGTTTATCATGATAGACCATTTAATTCGGTGAGTTACCGAGTTTATTATAGAAAAAGAGTATAGCAAATAAGTGGGTTCAGATGAGGGAAAAAACGCACCCCCGCCCCGCTCATTCGCGGTACAGCGGGTGCTGCGCATTTAAAAACCATCCTTTTAAAAAGGGAATATTGGAGCTTGGAATTTGGATATTGGAAACGATGATCAATCGTCCAACATCCAAAATCCAGTATCCAACATCCATTAAAGTAGCTGTCCACCACGTGACTTTTCACGCGTAGCTACAGGAAATCCTCAGATTTCCATCCTATGTAAAGTTGTAAAGCACCTGTTTCAATTACGTAGCAACTAGACCTAGCAAGAGCTGTACGACGTAATAGTTAAATCGTTATCGGGTGGAAAAAAATTAAATTCGAAAGGAGCGTGTAAGAAGTAAAAATGGAGTCTTTATAATTAGTTTAAAATTCTCTTGGTATTTCAAATGTATAAATAAAATATTTAAAATAAAACGTAAACGTACTACTTTTCGTTGAACGGTAGCTACGAGTCGGTGAACGGTAAAAAGACCATTATTTTATCAAATTAATCCGCGCAAACACCTCTTTTTTTAACCGTCGGCTGATCGGTAACATCGTTTCATTGATCCACAGATGCGAACCAGATGCTTCTACGGAAGTAATACATTTTAAATTAACAATAAAACTGCGATGAATTTGCATAAATTGGTCGGTAGATAATAGTTTTGCAAATTCACTCAAGCGCGTAGAGGCAATGTATTCTTCTCCTCCACCATAAACACTCGTATAGTCGCCGTTGGCTTTGACATATTCGATTTTATCTTTTTCTAGTTTCTCGTATATATTGCGTCTTTTGAAATAAAGCATGTCATTTCCTACATAGGTTTCTTGTTCACCTCTTCCAAAATGCTGTTGACTCAATGACTTGACGACTGATTGGATCGCCGTACGCAAGGTGTAGGGATTGATGGGTTTAACCAAATAGCCCACTGCACCCAACTGCTGGGCACGGTCGTACATTTCTCGATCCCGATAGGAAGTGATGAATAGGATAGGAATTTCTAGATGAGCGAGTTTTTCGGCTACATCTATTCCGGATAGTCGCCCTTTAATGTCAATGTCCATCAGTACTAGATCTGGTGGATTGCTGAGTAGAATTTCGAGTGCCTCTGCGGAGTTGTCGGTACGTCCATGTAGTTGATAACCAACCTCTTGCACTAACATTTCTAACTCAATGGCGAATGATAAGTCGTCTTCGACGATTAATATGGATAACTGTTTTTGCGTCACAATTTGTAGTTTTTGTATGAAAATACAATCCTTTAGACTAAACATTATTATCCTTTAAGAGCGTGCGTTAATTTATTATCTTGTTTTTGAAACTGTTTTTTCTTTTGGAGTGACAATATTAAACGCAATGCAATAAAGGAGCAAATATTCAATCTAATAACGTGAAAAAAATCGTTGAACGGTCGAAATTCGTCGGTGAACGGTCAAGCGGCATTGGGTAATATGATTTTTATGGTCGTTCCTGCATTGGGTTCGCTTTCCGCAAAAACTTCTCCTTCGTTCACAATGATAAGTTCTCGGACGAGGTTTAGACCCAGTCCTGTCCCGCTTTCACCCGCTGTTCCTTTCCGATTTTTACCTTTGTGAAGGGTAAATAAATCTGCGACTTGCTGCGTATTCATACCGATACCAGAATCTTGTACACTAATTTGCACCTGTTCGGAATCAACTTTGGCTTCTACTTTAATCTGACCATTTTCGGGTGTGAATTTAATAGCGTTATCCAATACATTGCGCATAATAGTGACGAGGCTATTAAAATCAGCGAGTACTTTGGTGTTTTCAGGAACATTGACGATAAGTTCAATATTTTTATCAGCAGCTAAGTTGGTAATTGATTGCAAACTATCAGAGATGGCGACAGGTAGCGCAACTGCCTCTAGTTCAAGTGGAAGTACACCGCGTTGTTGTAATGCCCAGTTGAGCAAGTTACTAATCAGGTGATTGAGTGAATTGGCGGCCGCTTCCCAGTTTTTACCCAGTTGTTGTAGGGTTTGAAAATCATTGCGTTGGAGTAAATAATTGACTTTTTTACTGATTCCCCGAAAGGCGATTGCGGGTTTGCGCAAGTCATGACCAATGATCGCAAAAAGCTGATCCTTGCTCGTATTTAACTGTTGCAGTTGCTGATTCTGTTGCTCCGTGATTTTCTTTTCTTTTATTAAATCGGCAGTTCTTTCAGCAACTGTTGCTTCCAGCAATTCTTTTTGTTGGAGCAACCGTCTGGTTTTTATCTGATAAAAAAGGAAAAAACCAGCCATTGTACATAGAAAAGCCGCAATGAAAAACCATGGGCGTAGATAAAAAGGAGGGGTGACGGTCACGGGAATCTGAAAAATCTGTGAAGAGAATTGACCATTTGCTCCTTGCACCTTTACTTCTAGTTGGTGATTGCCATAGGGCAATTGCCAAATGCTAAGTATATTTTTTGTTAAATAAGTCCAATCTTCAACTACACCCTTGATGCGATAGACGAAGCGATTGCGATTTGTGTTAAAATAATCATCCAAAGTAAATTGTAATCGGAAGGCAGTTTGTTGAGGATGAAGATGAATTTTTGCTTGTTTTTTAATTGTTAATTCGCCATCTGCCCATTTCCCAGTCTCTTTATTTAAATAGGCAAACTGACTAATATGAATAGATTTGTCATATTGGGTAATCTCTCCCTGAAAATCACGTGGATGAAAAGCGGTCACGCCATTTAAGCTACCAAAGTAAAGTGTTCCGTCGTCCGCCCGATGATGCGAAATGCGATTGAATTCCGTAAAACTCACACCGTCTTCGGGTAAATACGCTTTAGAAAAATGACTCTCTTTATTAAAACGAATAATACCGTAGTCGCTCGGCATCCACAGCCAGCCATTTTTATCTTCATAAACGGCATAAATGGTATTATTGGACAGACCATCAATCACGGTGAATTGATTTTTTAATACTAAACCCATTGCGCTGTAATCCATTTCCAACAGACCACCACCACCCGTTCCTGCCCAAATCGTCCCCACAGCATCTTGATGTAGGTGATAAATATTGTTATTAGGTAATTGAAATTGACCTTCTCCCTGAGTAGAGTAGTGTTGAGTCAGTCCTTTTTTTACATCTAAAACAAATAGTCCAGCAGTAGTCGCCAGTAAATATTGGCGTTCATCTAGCGGTAAGAAGTGATAGACGGTACAATTACTAAATTCAGAGAACTGGTTAAACTGATTAAAAAAGTCGTATTGCTCCGTCTGTTGGTCAAAAATCGCAAAGCCTGCATTTTCTAATCCCAACCAGAGTTTACCTGCCTTAGGTTGATAGATACTCCAAATTTTTTCTTTTAAAAGGTTTCCTTCGTGTAAAAGTGCAACTTCTGCTTCCGTGTTGAGATCGTATTTTGATAAGGCGTTATCTCCGAACCACAAGTTTTGAGTCTCCCGATCGTACCAATTCGTGAGTACAAAATCATATAAAGATGTCTCGTCATTGGTGGATTGAATAGGCATGGTTGTCACTTCGCTGGTAGCGAGATTGATTTTCTGTCGCCTCTTGTTGGTATTAACAAACAATTCGTCTCCTACGCTCATTATTTGCCGACAACTATAGGTTTCGTTGTAGCCATAAATTTTAGGATCTTTATACAATAAGCGTTTGAACTTCGATTCATTTAATTTTAATAAAAACAGCCCTTGCGCTGTTCCTACAAAAACAGTTGCATTGGTTTCATCAAAGAACACCCGATGAATTTCACTTTTAGCCAATTGTGGACCGAATTCTTGGGCATCAATGATCGAATTCCCATTGGTATCAATGACTTTAAAATAGGTAGAAGATTTCGACCAAATCCATTGTCGTTGTTGATCCCAATACGCTTTTGATAACCAGTCGCTTTGATTGGGTAAAGAAAAATTGCGTTGTGGTGCTTGATTCTTCATCAGCTGGTAAGCTTCCAGAAAACCTTTGTTGGTTTGTAAGTCTTCGACTAGTAATTTACGGTCGTTAGTAATGGCAATCGGACTTTTTGAATCTGTGGTGAAAAAGGTCTTGGTGATTTGGTTAGTGGTATCTAAAAGAAAAACGGATTTCGTATTGCGAGTCGTTAATATAGAAGCAGCTAATAAATCACCCTGCGGCGTAAACTGAATGAGTTGACAAGGGAAAGTTCGTTCATCTTGGCTGGGCTTAATTTGAAATTGCGATTTGCCAGTATAATGCACTAAACGGTTGTCGCGTAAACTCAACCAGATATTGCCATTAGGGTCACTGGTGGCACTAAAAATATCCTCAGCTAAGAAAGCGGCTTGCGGAAAGCGTTCTGCCAAAGATTGTATTTCAAAAGTGTGAATATTGATAAAGGAAAGACTTTTTACCTCAATTTGCTTTTCCCAATTTTCCATCTCAAAAAGCCACAGCCAGCCTTCAGAATCTTCTAAAATCAGCTGAGTCTGATTAGCTGCTAAGCCATTTTTTTCTTTTGAAAACCATTCGAAATTAAAACCATCATAGCGATTTAGCCCATAGCGCGTCCCTAGCCAAATGAAATTTCTACTGTCCTTATGAATAGCTTGAATATCTCGATTGGAAAGACCTTCTTCGAGCGTAATATGTCGAAGAACCACAGAATAAGTATTGTTATTTTGGGCAATTAATAGACTTATTCCAAGTAGTAAAAATCCTAAAGCAATGAGCCGTTTGAACATTTTGTATTTAAGGTAGTGTTTAGGTACGGCATTGGAGGTAAAACAATTCAATTATATTTTCAAATGTACAAAATTATACAAGACTTTTTTGGAGATAATAGAAATTACATAGGCAAAAATTTGTAAATCTGTTTAGCTTGTAAAATGGATATTAAGAACCCATTTTATATAATCGTGATTTAAAATAATGAAAATTGAATTTGGATTTAAATACTTCAACTGCACTAGAAAAAAGGAGTCAGAGGATAGGGGATTGAACAGTAGTATTTTAGGTAACTTATTGTATATGATTTCTTAATTCTGACAACTTCCACAAGTTTTCAAAACGCTAAGCGATGTAT
>JBGCES010001020.1:0-3081 GCA_045106545.1 Saprospiraceae bacterium | reverse complement strand
ATCTGGCATTCAATGCGTCATTGATTTAATTAAAATTTTTAATTATTTCAATAATGAAAAATGTAATCATCACAGGAAGCAGCTTCTTGTGATTTTTTTGATTTCTGGGTTTCTCAAATTGGCTACAATGTCCTGTATATAAGTCATGCCCAGCAAAAGCTGGGCATGACTTATATGCTTTATTAGCGGTTCGTTTTTCTAATTTGTTAAAGTTCGTTCTTTTTAAGTCAAAAAAGTCAATTGAATTTATTGCTGGAAACCATTCTCTCGAATCTTCATCGTTTTCATCATATCCGTACATTTCTTTAAGCTTAGGATATTTAATTTCCAAGGCATTGAAAAGAGATTGTTTTATTTTATCAGGGTTATCAATGATGAAATTGATTGAATTTATTTGTTCTTCAGTTGGGTTAGTATCATCATTTATTTCATCAGAAATCGTAACACTAACTTTGCCATTACTTTCTTTTTCCGAATCGATTGAAGTGTAAGCACCTCTTCTGCTTTGAAGACCTTTGAATGCTTCAAATTGATATACAAATTCCCAATCTCCTTTAAATTCGAAAGATTTCATTTTTCTTTTTTGATTGAAGTTGATGTGAGTTCGCCACCGACAGTTGTTGGTGTGAAACCTGCAAAATACGTCTTTTAGCAAAGATGTTAGGACACTACCAGCAATTATCCATTACGTTTTTTTTTAAAAAAATCAAACTGTTGTCACTGGAAGTAGAAAGGATGTTATGGAATATACCGCTTATATAACTCGCGGCTTAATTTTCTTCCTATCTACTCGTTTAAATATTTGGAATAGAAAAATACATAGCTAATCGATTTTTGGTTTAAACTTATTCAAATTCTACGAGTCTATCAAAGTACGATTTTTTCTAAAAAGTGTAAAAAGTACAATAACTCGCCTTTTTGTAAATTTTAATACAAAATGACCTTTTGAAATTCCAAATCTTTTTCCCTAATTTGTCGCGTCTTTGAAATAAACTGTGGTAGGTTACAATTTTAGCCACACATCTAGAATGCTAGGTTAGGGGGAAAATCCATCCAACCATTTAACAATCAAACCATTTTTAATCAATAATCAAATATGTATTTCAACTCACAAGGAAAAGAAGAAGTCACTTACGATGCGATCGTAGTGGGTTCGGGGATCAGTGGTGGTTGGGCAGCCAAGGAATTGACGGAGAAAGGACTTAAAACGCTGGTTTTAGAAAAAGGACGCGACGTAAAACACGTGCTCGATTATAAAACCATGAACATGGATCCGTGGGATTTTGAAGGTCGTCAAAATCGCGATCAAGAGAAGCTCAAACGACAACAAAAACAAGATCGTACAGGCTATACGACTGATCCAGCTTGGGCGCACTGGTTTGTAGATGATGTTGATCATCCTTATTCCGAAGTGAAGCGTTTTGATTGGATGCGGGGTTACCATTTGGGTGGGCGTTCGCTTACCTGGGGAAGGCAAAGTTATCGTATGAGTAAGATGGATTTTGAAGCTAACGAAAAAGAAGGTGTCGCGGTGCCATGGCCAGTAAAATATGAAGAACTAGCACCTTGGTATGATTACGTAGAAGGATTTGCAGGAATTAGTGGAAATAAAGATGGTTTCAAGCAATTGCCCGATGGTAATTATTTACCGCCGATGGATTTGAATTGTTTAGAAAAAGATGTAAAAGCGAAGATCGAAGCGAATTTCGCGGGACGGAATTTAACCATCGGTCGTACTGCGCACTTAACGAAGCCGCACAATGGACGCGGTCAGTGTCAATCTCGAAATCGCTGTATGCGCGGTTGTCCGTATGGTGCGTATTTTAGTAGCCTTTCGGCAACTTTACCCGCTGCGGAAAAGACAGGCAATTTGACGATTCGTCCAAATTCAGTAGTACACACCTTAATTTTCGACCCAGAAACGCAGAAAGCAACGGGCGTACAAATCGTCGATGGCGAGACGGGTGAATCGCACGAGTATTATGCAAAAGTGATTTTCCTTTGTGCATCAGCCGTAGCTTCTACCTTGATTTTGATGAATTCTACCAGTGACCGTTTCCCAGAAGGAATGGGTAATGATAGCGGCGAATTGGGTCATAATAATATGGATCACCACTTCCGCGTAGGTGCGACAGGTCGTTCGGATGATTTTGGTGATAAATACTACGTCGGTCGTCGCCCGAATGGGATTTACATTCCGCGTTTCCGCAATATTGATAAGAAAAGCGAGACGAAAGACTTTATTCGTGGGTATGGTTATCAAGGCGGGGCGAGTCGTTCAGATTGGACTGATTACGTTAAAGAATTAGGCTTTGGAGCAGAGATCAAAGAGGCAATGTTTGCACCTGGTCCGTGGCAAATGGGTATCACCGCTTTCGCGGAATGTCTCCCATACCACGAGAACAAAATGATGATCAATCATGATGTAAAAGACAAATATGGTTTACCAACCGTAACTTTCGACGCAGAGTGGAAAGAGAATGAAAAAGCAATGAAAGAAGACATGATGATACAAGCAGCAGAAATGCTGGAAGCGGCTGGTTTGAAAAACGTCAGTACTTGGGATCGCTGGTCTTCTCCTGGTTTGGGTATTCACGAAATGGGTACGGCACGTATGGGACGCGATCCCAAAACTTCGGTGTTAAATAAAAACAACCAAGTACACGCCGTGAAGAATGTATTCGTTACGGATGGTGCATTTATGACTTCTGCGGGCTGTCAAAATCCTTCTTTGAGTTATATGGCATTTACTGCTCGGGCAGCAGATTATGCGGTGAAGGAATTGAATAAACAGAATTTATAAAAGAGAGGAGAGAGGACAGATCGCTGCGTTGACAGAAGACAGACGCGTGATTACACATTATACATTACTTATTACACATTTAGGCTTGTACAAAGTTTTGCAAAAGACACAGTTTTTGACGCAGATAAACGCAGATTTTTTCCGTAATGCTACGGAACAAGTTATGATTCAAGTAGGTCTTATGTCGCTTACAGCTCGCTCCGCAGTATTGCGGAGACCCGCTTGAATCATAAAAATCATAGAGAATCAGCGTCAAATAAAAACTTTGTACAGTCCTA
>JBGCES010000102.1:0-5624 GCA_045106545.1 Saprospiraceae bacterium | reverse complement strand
CTTGGCGCACCAGCTGGCCCAGACACGGACGGCGATGGCATCCCCGATGCAGCAGATTTGGATGATGACAATGACGGTATCACGGACGTGGTGGAAAACCTAACGGCATCCAACGGCGGCGACACCGATGGCGACGGTATTCCTGACCAAGTAGATTTGGACAGTGACAACGACGGCATCAACGACGTGGACGAAGCGGGTGGAATTGATAACAACAATGATGGTATTGCTGATGGGCCAGTTGGAACCAATCCATTGAACAACGGTATCCCCTCTTCGGCGGGAACTGGATTGAATCCACCGAATACCGACAACGACGGACAGCCAGATTTCCAAGATTTGGATTCCGATAATGACACTGTATCAGATTTAGTTGAAGGTGGCAGTGGTGCACCAGATGCGGATGACAATGGGATAGCTGATGGTCCTGATTCCGATGGTGACGGTATCGTTAATGCTGCTGATAACAATCCTAGCTTTGGTGATGCTAACGACCCAGCGAAACCTGATACCGATGGAGAAGGTACACCTGATTACCTAGACCCAGACAGCGACGACCCTGCTGAGAATATAGTTGGTTTAACTGATGGTGTTGGCGACGATATTGACGATGCTGGAAACAGCCCGCTAGATTTAAACAATAACGGTTTGATTGACAATCCAACGGATGTGGACAACGACGGTATTGCCGATGTAGTGGACGAAGACATTCCGGTATTTGGTGGACTTGGCGCACCAGCTGGCCCAGACACGGACGGCGATGGCATCCCCGATGCAGCAGATTTGGATGATGACAATGACGGTATCACGGACGTGGTGGAAAACCTAACGGCATCCAACGGCGGCGACACCGATGGCGACGGTATCCCTGACCAAGTAGATTTGGACAGTGACAACGACGGCATCAACGACGTGGACGAAGCGGGTGGAATTGATAACAACAATGATGGTATTGCTGATGGGCCTGTAGGTACTACACCTGTAACCAACGGTATTCCAGCAACAGCAGGAACAGGATTGACGCCCTCAGATACGGACGGCGTTGGCGCACCAGATTTCCAAGATTTGGATAGTGACAATGATGGTATTTCTGATTTGGTAGAGAGTGGAGACCCGAATGCGACGGATGCGGATGACAATGGAGTAGTTGACGGACTAGACACGGACGGAGACGGTATCCAAGACCCAGTTGATGGTTCGCCAGTCTTTGGTGATGCAGGACAACCGACACCAGCGGACGACGATTTCGATGGTTTGCCAAACTACGTTGACCCAGATTCAGATGACCCAACCAACACTTTAGGCAATGGCAATGATGACATTGATGACGCTGGCAACGGCCCATTAGACAACAACAACGACGGACAAATCGACAATCCAACGGATGTGGACAACGACGGTATTGCTGATGTAGTGGACGAAAATATTCCAGCATTTGGTGGATTAGGTGCATCAAATGCACCCGTTCAATGTAATATTGACATTGCATTATGGTTAGAAGGGTCTTACAACCCAGCAATCAATGCAATGCGTACTGACTTGAACGTTCAAGGCTTATTGCCTGGACAAGATCCAGTATTCTTCTTAGGTCAACCTACACCAGCAGGTCAACCTTACAGTGTTGCACCTTGGTCGTATAATGGTACAGAAGGAGATGCGTTCAACTTCAACCTTACGGGTACAGCTAATGCAGGTTATAGTACAGCGGTGGTGGATTGGGTTTTAGTTTCTTTACGGACTTCACCTTCCGCAAGTTCAACGATTTGTACGCAAGCTGCCTTATTGTTGAGAGATGGAACGGTTACTTTCCCAAGTGCTTGTTCTTGTAATTTGAGTATAGGTCAATCGGTTTACATTGTCGTTGAGCATCGAAATCACCTGCCGATCATGACGCCAACTCCAATAACGGCTACTGCCAATGGAGTAAGTTTCGACTTCCGTAATCAACAATCTTTCTTAACCTTCACTGGTGATGGACAGAAATTACTGGAAACGGGAATATTCGGAATGTTTGCTGCCAACGGTGACCAAACGAGCACTATTGGTTCTCGCACGGATGTAAACGCTACTGATGAATCTATCTGGACGGGTAATAACTCCGAAGGTGATGTGTATAATATTGGTGATTACAACCTAGATGGTGATGTAAATGCCAATGACGAATCACTTTGGTTAGAGAATACCGGTAAGAGCTCAGATGTAAACTTTAATTAAGCGAACATCTAGTTGATTTGAGTTAAATTGACTATTGGGGTTGAACAACTTTATCAACCCAAATAACTTGTCAATCTAATTTTCAGGGTTAGCAGGGTGAAAATTGAGCTACTTAAATCTCATTTTTTACCCTGCCCCCCTTTTTCCATCACTTATAAAAATACGATAAAAATGTTTTTTAAAAATATAGCCACTTTCATCTGCCTATTACTTGCTACCGCAAGTTTCAGTCAGCAACGAGAGTGGATTGGCGAACTAAAGCTAAACAGCTTAGATTGTGATGCCAGAACAGTTTGTTACAATTTGCAAATCGTAAGTGCCAACTCAATAGACTGGGTCTTAGGAGATCAAAACTACCGCCTATTTTTCGATGCCGACAATGCTTCGATAGTATCAGTAAAATCTTTGTTATACAGTGCCTACTACAGCGAAGCAACCATCAATGAAATACAAGAAATCGTTGGACAAGGTCAGGAAGCCTACAGTCCCCTAGATTTAATTGATGACAATCTTGGATTCTTGGATTTTAGTATCGTTGCTTATGCAAAGCAATCGCCCGCTTTGGCAGCTAGCGTGAGCCACGATAAATTTACTGCTGTTGCCGAGATTTGCTTAGAGTTTTCGAATGAAATGCTTGCCAATAGCGGCACTAGTAGTGCGATGCACCTGTATTTTTCTCGCCCAGAAACGGCGGGTATGATTACCAACCAATTTTCATTGGTCTCTGCCATTGATGCGCCTAATCATACAACTACTACCCGAGCAACTGCTTATTCTGATGTGGCACATGATGCTGGTTGGGATAGCCAGCTAGGAGAAGTATGCCAGCAGTTAAAAGTAACGGATGCCGAACAGGGCGTAGCAACGAACAAGTTGATGTTATCTCCAAACCCATTTTCTATTGATAGACGATTGACCTATACGGCGGATTTGTCTATCGAGTCAAACCATAACGTTACTATCTTTAATTCGTTAGGCAAGGAAGTGGTCACATATCAAGACTTACCTGCGGGTAATCGTCAGATTGAGTTAGCAAAAAAATTAGTCAAAGGTGTTTATTTATTTCAAGTTAAAGCTGGTGAACTTTATGAGACAGAACAGTTGATAATTGTTGAGTAAAACAGGAAAACTATGTTTTAGAGTGGAGCCTTGATAAACAGAAGTGTTTTCAAGGCTCTTTTTTGTGTGTACGTTTAACGGGGTAGAAAAGTGATTTTACTTTTAATTGTGAAATGCCGGAACTTCTCTCCCGACCGTAGGGAAGAATTGTAATTATGGTGCTGCTTTAACGCACCATTTGACCATTTGACCATTTCACATTTTTAAACCGTGACGTGTATAACGATTCTATCCAAATTAGGATTAATGTCAGTGATTAAGATCTCAATCGCTTCTTAAAACTGATTTAAACCCCCAAATGTTATTTTTCGAAACCAAATGTTATTTTTTAAAACCAAATGTTATTTTTTTAAACCCCAAAAATAAAAATATAATTTTTTTATTTTGTACATTTGCAATGTTCCTTGATGACAAAAGGACAATTTCACCAAAAGCAATCATAACCATACTGACTCTTTTGACATTGAAATATTTTAATGTTATAGTTTTAAGTAGATAGACGTTAAACATTAGAAGTTAGATAACTCATTGATAATCATTTTTCTATCTTCTAACCTCCTAAATCTGTCAACCTACTTAGTTTTAGTTATCTACCCTTCCATTCTCAATTCCTTTTTTGTTTACTAGACCGCTTTTTTAATGTGAATTTTGGTTCATTAAGAATTACAGTATTTTTAACGCCATTCATCACCATTAAACGAGCAAGCTTACTTAGTTATTCACTAACAGTTTAGACCTAACTGTCTGTTATTATCCAAACTTGGATCAGACAGTACTGTCCAAACTATGCCGTGATTCAACCAGATAAATATTATTCTCTGTATCTGTAGCATGCGATTATGCTTGCTATCTCATTTAAAAATAAAAAAAACAGTTTGACTATGAAAAAAATATCCTTTTCAGAAAAAGTAGTTACCGTCACTTTTTCCAAAACGACAATCAGGTATCCGATCCAGTATCTGGAGACTGCCCATGGTGCAATCCCCTTGCTTCCTACTCCCTAATTTAAAAGATTCGCACGGAAATAGCAGGCGGTACAGCTGCTGGAACAATAGTTTTCGATCCTATTACGGGAGAATTAGACTATACGGCACCCTAGCAGTTACCAGACAACCATAACTATATATACACTAGTTTCAATGCGTTAAATTTCCTTGTATTTAAAGAGAATAAAATATTTCACGATCACAAAATTGATAATTTCACAATGTCACAATATATTTATTTTTCAAATTTAATAGCGCTGAGAAATAGAATAACTTGCGCTAAGTTTTGAAGAGTTTTTTAAAAAAAGGAAAGATATCCTACCATAAGTACAGTGTAATCATAAGTTTCAATTGATTTGCTCGGACGGATCTTTCTGCTCCATTCGAGCTTTAGACCCCAGTAAATCTCGGTGAAAATAGGAAACTCCGACCGAGACACGTTTATAAGGATCAACTGTTATTTAATAGCTCTTTTCTACGCGGTAGAAGAAATCTACGACGCAGCCAATCCATTGAAACTGTAATTTACAGTATATTAAGTAAATAGATAACAATAAGTATAGTTAATTCAGAATTAAAAACTTGATGCAAGTGATTGACATTCAATCGCTTATCAAGTCTGTATTCTGTCAGATTTATCGATCTCTTTTCTGTCTTCTCACTTACAGGTATTTTATAGTTTCTAAATCGTTTTAGGCAAAAAAATTACCAAAATCAGGCATTGTCATTTCTAGCGATAAGCGATTCGGTGGCTGATTTATCAAATTAAAAAGTGTCAAATGCTATTGAGTTTACACAAAACTAAAAATCTTTCCGCCTCTTCCGTCGCGATCCTAGAGAAGAGGGGCTTACCACCAATTAGAGATGGTAATAACGCTCCTGATATACGTTTAACGGGGGAGAAAAGTGATTTTACTTTTAATTGTGAAATGACGGAACTTCCTCTCCTGACCGTAGGGAAGAATTGTAATGATTGTGCCGCTTTAACGCACCATTTGACCATTTCACATTTTTAAACCGTGACGTGTATAATTTAATGCTTTAACAACTAAGTCGATTCAACTTAAAATAATTTCAATCATGAAAAATAGTTTTTTTTCAAAAAAATATCAAAGTATGGCTTTGGCTAAACTAAATATTAAGACGCTTGGCATTGCCTTGTGCGCACTCCTTTTGTTTCTTACATCCACCAATAGCTTCGGACAAAACGACATCGTTATCCGTAACTTTATGAACTCGCAAGCAGATCTTGACGCATTGGATGCTGCCTTCGACAATGTAATTGGCGTAACGTCTAACCCGAAC